>DASQWI010000003.1 GCA_035640355.1 Actinomycetota bacterium | reverse complement strand
CTGATCCCGCCGATCCACGCGGGGTCGTTCCTGTTGTCCACTACGTACGAGGCGACCTGGTCGCGAGGTGCCTCGATCGTGGTCGTCGCCGTCACGTCGATCGCTCCCATGACTTGCTTCCTCCCTTCAAACGCTCAACCGAAGGGTTGAATATACTTGGAAGCGACGACGAGGCGCCAGTCGCACAAGGGGAGACGCTACGTCGCGAGGATCCCGGCCAGACGTTTGATCATCGTGCCCCACCCGTCGCGGTGACCGTCGACGACATCCTCCGGTAGGCGTTCGTACGTCAGCACCACGCGCGTGCCATCGTCGTGCGGGTGCAGCTCGAGGGTGACGACACTCGGCTCTGCGCCGGTGAACGGCGAGACCCACGTGAAGGCGAGCCGGCTCGGCCGATCGATCTCGAGGTACTCGCCCCTGTGCTCCAGGCGAGCCTCCACCATCACCACGCGAAACGAGCCGCCCACACGAAGGTCGACCTCTGCTTCGGCGGCGCCGACGGGGCTCATCCACGCCGCCATCCGCGATGGCGTCGTCCACGCGTCGAATACCTCGTTCGGCGTCGCCGACAGCACGCGCTCGACAACGAGCGCGCCCGTCCGCGCGTTCACCGCCGCTTGCTTTCGCGGAGGTGACGGTCGAGTGCGTCGAGCCGGCCCTCCCAGAACGCGCGGTAGCCGTCGATCCACTCCGCAGCCGGCTTCAACGGGCGGGCGTCGAGCGACAGGAAGTGCTCGCGCCCGACGACCGTTCGTCGGATCAGCCCGGCGTCCTCGAGCACGTGGATGTGCTTCGAGGCACCGGCGAGCGAGATATCGAACGGTTCGGCGAGCTCGGTGACCCGGAGTTCGTCTCCGCGCAACAGATCCAGCATCGACCGTCGGATCTCGTGCCCCAGCGCCCCGTACGACGCGTCGAGGGAACGCTCAACCATTCGGTTGATAATACCCCGCCTGTAACAGGGACCCAGCTGCGGCGTGCGCGTCTCGTGGCCACTACCAGCGCGTTTCTGGCGCCATCCATACAATCGCTCCCGTCCGTACTCCTGTTACTACGCGACAGCCAGACAAGGGAGGGCGCATGCCGGGGATCGCTCGGACGTTCGTCGCCGTCGTGGCGTGGACACTCGTCGCCATCGTTGCCGTAGGCGGCGCGGCAGCGCAGGAAACATCTGAATCGGCCTCGCCGAGCGACGACCCTCTGACCATTACGGTCGGAACGACGACCGACATCCGAACGACCAACCCTCTTCGATCGCTCACGGGCGTCGAGGCATGGACGTTCAGTTTCATGTACTCGGGGATGCTCTGGTTGGACCGAGAGGACCTGTCTCCCATTCCGGGCCTGCTCGAGTCCTGGACTCAGAGCGAGGACGGCCTGACTTGGACGTTTACGTTCCGCGATGGGCTCCAATGGAGCGACGGTGAGCCGCTGACGGCTCACGACTTCGCGTTCACAGCGAACTTCCTGATCGAGTACGACAAGGACATCCCTTCGTGGAACAAGAGAACGGACTTTCCCTTCACTGAAAGCATCACTGCAACGGACGACCGTACGGTCGTGTGGAAGACGTCACAGCCGACGTTCGCGCCGGGAAAGGCCGAGTACTACCTCGTACTGCCTGAGCACGTCTGGGGCGACATGACCGGCGAAGAGGCCAGCCGGTTCAAGAACTTCCCGAACCCCGTGGTGTCGGGCCCATTCACGCTCGTCGAACGGGAGCAAGGACAGTTCTGGCGACTGCAGCGCAACCCGAATTGGTTCGGGGAGGAGCCACGAGAGGACGAGATCGTCTTTCGCCTGTTCAACACCAACGAGGCCATGGTGCAGGCACTGAGGCGAGGAACCATCGATTTTGCAGAAACGATCCCGGCACAGCTGTTCGACTCCCTGCAGCCCGTCGAAACGACGACGGATCACGTCGGTGCGGCAACGAGCTTCGCCAACCTCAACTTCAACCTGATCGAGGGCGAGAAGACCACGGGGCACCCGGCGCTGCTGGACGAGCAGGTCCGGCGGGCGATCGCCTACGCGATCGATAAGGACGAGCTCATCGACCGCGTGCTGCGAGGCTATGCGACACCGGGCACGACTGTCGTCGGACCAACGTACACGTTCTGGCATTACGAGCCGACGGAGGAAGAGTTCATCGGGTTCGACCCGCCACAAGCGAACGCGATCCTCGACGAGGCTGGCTATGTTGATACTGACAACGACGGTGTCCGAGAGATGCCGGGCGGCGGGAATCCGCTCGAGCTCCGTCTGAACGTCGTCTCAAGCGACAGCGATTCGGTCCGTTCAGCAGTGTTCATCGAGAGCTGGCTTCGAGACATCGGCATCGAGGTCGACACCCAGTCGAAGAACAACGCAAGCGTGCTCGAGGACTACTACGCCGGCGACTTCGACATGTACATGTACGGCTGGGCGACGGGGCCCGACCCCGACTTCCTTCTCTCGACGTTCACGGAGGAAGAATGCGGGTTCTGGAGCGATACCTGCTGGAGCAATCCCACGTACGACGCCCTTTACGAGGAGCAGCGCCAAGCGTTCGACCCCGAGGAACGTCAGGAGGTCGTGTACGAGCTTCAACGCATGATCTACACCGAGGTTCCTGAGATCGTGCTCTGGTACTACAACAACCTGCAGTCCTACCGCGCCGACCGGTGGGGTGGTTTCGTCGAGCTCGGCCCGGACGGCGACCTGTTCGACCAGGCCACGCCGTACTCGTCGTGGGCGATTCGGCCAGCGTCCGAGGGCTCGGCAACGGGTACGGCGGAAGGCGGACTCTCCGGGATCGTGTGGGTGCTCATCGTCGGGGCGATCGTGCTGATCGGCGTCGGCTTCGTCATCGCGCGGCGACGCGCGGAGGATCGAGCTTGACGTCGTCCAGCGAGAGGCGGAGGTAGGGGTCGCCCGAGGTGCAGGGCAGACGCTACGTCCTTTCGAAGATCGGGCAGGCGCTCGCGACGCTCGCGTTCGTCGTCGCCTTCAACTTCTTCCTGTTCCGCGTCATGCCGGGCGACCCGGTCAGGCTCCTCGCCCGGGCTCAGGGGCTCGAGCTGTCGCGTGGTGCGATCCGCGAGCTCATCGCGGACCTCGGCCTGAACAAGCCGCTATTCGCGCAGTTCTGGGACTACCTCGGCGACACGCTCCGTGGGAACTTCGGCGACTCCTTCATCTTCGGCGAGCCGGTCACGACGATCTTCGGCAGGTTCATGTGGCCGACGATCCTGCTCGTCGGCGTGGCGACCGTGCTGATGACGGTGATCGGTCTGTTCCTCGGTGTTCGTGGCGGGTGGAACCGCGGGAGCAAGAGCGACCTCGCTTCGATGGGCATCTCGCTCGTTCTGTACTCGATGCCAGAGTTCTGGCTCGGCATGATGCTGCTCGTCCTGTTCGCGACGACGCTCGGGTGGTTCCCGCAGGGTGGGTACAAGTCGACGCAGGCAGGGATCACCGGACTCGACAAGGTCGTCGACATCCTGAACCACATGTTCCTGCCGACGATCACGCTCACGCTCGCCTACATCGGCGAGTACTACCTGCTGATGCGCTCGTCGCTGCTCGACGTGCTCGGCGAGGACTACATCACCGCGGCGCGTGCGAAGGGCATCCGGGAGAGCCAGGTGCTGTGGCGGCATGCCGTGCGGAACGCACTGCTTCCGACGGTGACGCTCCTCGCGCTGTCGTTCGGGTTCGTGATCGGCGGCGCGATCACCGTCGAGCTCGTCTTTTCCTATCCGGGGCTCGGGCTGCTCACGTTCGAGGCGCTGGAGGCGCAGGACTACGCGCTCCTGCAGGGGATGTTCCTGTTCTTCAGCGCCGCGGTGATCGTGGCCAACCTGATCGCCGACATCCTGTACTCGTACCTCGACCCGCGGGTCCGTGAGGCGTAGATGGCGACGACGACGGAGCCGAGATCGGGCGACCCGAAACGCGCGGCGATCGAGGGCCAGGGCGAACCGATCCCTCGCACGCCGCGTGAGATCGCGCGAGCGCGCCGGCGGGCGTCGTTGCGGCGGCTATGGCGGACGTTCCGCAAGAGCAAGATGGGGATGGCGGGACTGATCATCCTGGTGTTCTTCACGCTCGTAGCGCTGCTGGCGCCGGTGATCGCCGACAGCGACGGGCTCGATCCCACCAAGGTGAGCGGGCCGATCCTGGCGGGCCCGAGCTGGAAGTACCCGCTCGGCACCGATGACCTCGGCCGGTCCGTGCTCACGCTCACGATCTGGGGGTCGCGGATCTCGCTGCTCGTCGGTCTCGCGGCGACGATCGTGTCGATGTTCGTCGGGTCGGGGCTGGGGATCTTGGCCGGCTACCGCGGCGGGTGGTGGGACCGCGTGCTGATGCGGTTCACCGACTGGTTCCTGGTGATCCCGTGGCTCGCGCTCGCCATCACGCTCGCCTCGATCTTCGGGCAGTCGCTGTTCATCATCGTGATGGTGATCGGGCTGACGTCGTGGGCGGGAACGGCGCGGCTCGTCCGGAGTCAGGTGTTGTCGGTGAAGGAGCGGCCGTTCGTCGAGCGCGCCCGAGGGCTCGGCGCGGGCCACACGCAGCTCGTCCTCCGTCACGTGTTGCCGAACGTGTTCCCCGTGATCTTCGCGAACACGATTCTCACCGTGGCCCTGTCGATCCTTTCCGAGACGACGCTGTCGTTCCTCGGCCTCGGCGATCCGCTGCGCGTCTCGTGGGGGGCGATCCTGGAGCTCGCCTTCGACGCCGGAGCGGCGACCCTCGGCGCATGGTGGTGGCTCGGCGCGCCGGGCGTGTGCATCGTGCTCGTCGTACTGGGCTTCACCATGTGCGGGTACGCGCTCGACGAGATCCTCAATCCCCGCCTCACGCGGCGATAGCCAGGATGACGCTGCTGTCGGTTCGTGACCTGGAGATCACGTACCACCCGGAGTCCGGCCCGGTGCCGGCCGTCCGGGGGGTGGACTTCGACGTCGAACGCGGCGAGGTGCTCGGGCTCGCCGGCGAGTCCGGGTGCGGGAAGTCGACCATCGGCCAGGGCCTATTACGGCTGCTCCCGAAGGAGACGGAGATCCGCGGGCGCGTCTCCCTCAATGGACAGGACGTCCTGTCGATGCGCCAGCGCGAGCTGCGCATGGCCCGATGGACGCAGGCGGCGATCGTCTTCCAGGGCGCGATGCACGCGCTCGACCCGGTGATCCGCGTGGAGGACCAGATCGCCGAGGCGATCATGGCCCACGATCTGGCGGGCCGGCGGGGAGCCGCCGTTCGCGTCGGCGAGCTGATGGAGCGAGTCGGGCTTCCGGCCCGCCGGTCGCGCGATTACCCCCACGAGTTCTCGGGCGGTCAGCGGCAGCGCGTGATGATCGCCATGGCGCTCGCGTGCGGGCCGAACCTCATCGTCGCGGACGAGCCGACCACCGCGCTGGACGTGATGGTGCAGGCGCAGGTGCTCAAGCTGCTGAGGAACCTTCAGCGAGATATGGGCCTGGCCATGCTGTTCATCACGCACGACCTGTCGGTGCTCACGGAGGTGAGCGACCGGCTCGCCGTGATGTACGCGGGGAAGATCGTTGAGGAGGGACCGGCGCGGGCAGTGTTCGACAAGCCGAGCCATCCCTACACGCGCGCGCTGGCGGCCGCGTTCCCCAAGATCGGCGACGAGCGATTCGTGCAGGCGCCGACCGGGCTCGGCGGCGATCCGCCCGACCCGCGCGCCATCCCGTCGGGGTGCAGCTTCCATCCGAGGTGTCCGGAGCGGTTCGAGCCGTGCGACACGATCGGGCCGGACCTGTACCCGTCGGGCGAGGGACGGCGTTCGGCGTGTCTGCTGGTCGAAGGCGCGCTCGAGCACGCGCAGGCATTGGCGGCCAAGCCATGAGAACAGCTGCCGACACGCGACAAGGGCCGACCGACGCCGTCTCGCCGCTGCTGTCGGTTCGCGATCTGCGCGTCTCGTTCTCCGGTCGGGTGGGGCTGCTCGCCGGCAAGGCGGGCAAGGAGCGAGTTCGAGCTCGCGCCGTCGACGGAGTGAGCCTGGACGTCGCGCCGGGAGAGATCGTCGCGTTGGCCGGCGAGTCCGGATGCGGGAAGACGACGCTCGCGCGCGCCATCATGGGGTTCGTTCGTCCCGACTCGGGCGAGATCGTCTACGAGGGACGACCGATTGGCGACCTTCGCGCCTACCGGCGGACCGTCCAGATGGTCTACCAGGACCCGATGGGGGCGCTGAACCCGCGACAGACGATCTACGAGTCGGTCGCCGAGGGGCTCCGCATCCACAAGGTTCCGGGCGACGAGGAGAAGCTCGTCGCGCAGGCATTGTCGCGAGCGGGGCTGCGCCCGCCCGAACGGTTCTTCCTGTCGTTCCCCCACGAGCTCTCCGGCGGTCAGCGTCAGCGCGTGGTCATCGCCGGCGCGTTGGCGCTCGAACCGCGACTGATCGTCGCCGACGAGCCGGTGTCGAACCTCGACGCCTCCATCCGCGGCGAGATCCTGCAGCTGTTGCTCCGGCTCCGGAAGGAGTCCGGGATGAGCATCCTCGTCGTGACGCACGACCTCGGCCTGGCGTGGACGGTCGCCGATCGGGTGGCGGTGATGTACCTCGGGCGGATCGTGGAGCTCGGACCGACTCGGCGTGTCCTGACCGAACCGCTTCACCCCTACACACGCGCGTTGCTCGCGGTCGTCCCGGAGGCGGGAGGGATCGATCGTCCGGCGCTTCCGGGTGAGCCGCCGGACCCGAGGAGGATCCCGCCGGGTTGTCGGTTCCATCCGAGGTGTCCGGCGCTCGCCTCTGGCGAGAGCAAGGCCGCAGGCGTCGACGAGAAGTGCGTCGGCGAAGACCTGGGCCTCATGGAGCTCGAGGCGGAACACTCGGCCGCGTGTCATCTCACCGCGCGGCAGGTCCTCGGCGTCTGAGACCGTCCGTTCCACGGGCGGATATCGTTCGGCCATGACGGGATGTCCGGTGTGCGGCGCGAGCAACCCGGCCGGCGCGAGGTTCTGCAACGCGTGCGGTGCCCGGGTCGGTGGCGCCGAGCAGGGCGCCGCAACCGGTGAGCGTCGCGTCGTCACGATGCTCTTCTGCGACGTCCGCGGGTCCACGTCGATGGCCGAGAATCTCGATCCCGAAGAGTGGACCGACGTGATGAACGCGGCCTTCGAGCACCTGATCGCGCCCGTCTATCACTACGAGGGAACCGTCGCGCGACTGATGGGCGACGCGATCCTCGCGTTCTTCGGTGCGCCCACCGCTCACGAGGACGACCCCCAACGGGCGGTGATGGCCGGACTCGAGATCGTCGCCTCGACCCGCCCCTTTCGCGAGCGGGTCGCCGCCGAGCGCGGATTCGACCTCGACGTGCGCGTCGGTATCAACACCGGTCCGGTCGTGGTCGGCGACGTCGGCTCCGAGCTCCGCCAGGAGTACTCGGCGATGGGCGACGCCGTGAACGTCGCGGCACGGATGGAGCAGACGGCGGACCCCGGAACGGTGCGGATCGCCGAGGACACCTATCGCCTCGTCGCCGATCTGTTCGACGTCGAGCCGCTCGGCGAGGTCGAGCTGAAGGGCAAGCGACAACCGGTGCGCTCGTACCGCGTGCTCCGGCGACGCGCCGGTGCATGGAAGACCCGCGCGACGAGATCGCTACGCGCCCCGCTCGTCGGGCGCGACCACGAGATGGCGGTGGTGCGCTCCGCGATCGACGAGGCGCGGCGCGCCGGCCAGGGCCGCGTCGTCCTGTTGGTCGGCGAGCCGGGCATCGGCAAGAGCCGCATCGTCGAGGAGGCGAACGCGATCTGGTCTGCGCGCCATCCGGGCGACGACCGCCGATGGGACCTGTGGCAGTGCGTTCCGTTCGACGCGATGCAGCCGTACGCGCAGTACCGGCGGATCTTCCGGGAACGCGCCGGCATCCTCGACGCCGATCCACCGGACGCCGTTCGGACGAAGATCGACAGTTTCCTCAGCACCGCGCCGGAGAGATGGCGCGAGCGGAACGGGCGAGTCGCGCGCGCGCTCCTCGGCGTCGAGCGTGACGATGAAACCCGGCTGGAGGGCGAGGAGTTCAAGCGCGAGGCGACGGAGGTGCTGGTCGGCTCGAGCCGTGCGCGAACCGGTCCCCGGTTCATCGTGTTCGAGGACCTCCACTGGTGTGACCACGCGTCGCTCGAGCTCGCCCGCGAGACCACCCACATCGTCGAGGATCTCCCCTGCGTTCTCCTCGTTACGTTCCGACCCGATCGCGAGGCGCCGTCGTGGGCGTTCAAGGAGTGGGTGGAGACCGCGCTGCCGGAGCGGACGACGCTGCTCGAGTTCGAGCCGCTCACCCAAGAGCAAAGCGGTGAGCTCGTCGACAGCCTTCTTCCCGTGGCCGCCTTCCCCGACGTCGTCCGGCGCCGGATCCTCGACAAGACCGAGGGGAATCCTCTGTTCGTCGAGGAGGTGGCGCGCTCGCTACTCGACCGAGGCGCCATCGCCGACGGGTCGTGGGCGCTCGCGGACGTCGCGGCTGAATTCGCGATCCCCGACTCGGTGCAGAGCCTCATCACCGTCGGTCTGGACCGGTTGCCTGAGGGCGCGCGCCGAACGCTGCAGACAGCCGCGGTGATCGGTCGAACGTTCGACGTCGACGTGCTGGGCGCCGTCGCCGATGCGGACGGCGAACTCCCCGGCCACCTCCGCGAGCTCGAACGGCGCGACCTCATCCGCGCGACGGCCGACGCTCCTCGGCGTGAATACATGTTCCGCCACGCGCTCACGCACGAGGCGGCGTACGGGTCGCTGCTGCTGAAGAATCGTCGCGCCGTGCATCGCCGTGTGGCCGAGGCGCTCGAAGCGGCCAACCCCGAACGCGTCGACGAGGTCGCGCCGCTCCTCGCACACCACTTCGCTGAGGCGGGAGACGACGACGCGACGCTGCGCTATGCGGAGATCGCCGCGGACGCCGCGGCCCGTCTGTACGCGAACGACGATGCGGAGCGCCACTACCGCGTCGCGATCGATGCCGCGAAGCGGTCCGACGCCGGCACGTCGTTGCTGACGAGCCTGTTCGGACGCCGCGGCGGGACGCTCGAGCTCGCCGGGCGCTACGACGACGCGATCGAGAACTACGAGGAGATGCGCGAGATCGGACGCGCCGCCGGCGATGAGGCCATGGTGCTGGCGGCGAACGGCTCCTTCGCCCTGTTGTACTCGACGGTCACGCCGAAATTCGACCCCGAGCGCGGGCTGCACATGTCCGAGGAGAACGTCGCCGTGGCGCGACGGCTCGGCGACCGCGTGGCCGAGGCTCGCTCCCTGTGGAACATCCTCGTCGCCAGCATCTACGGTCGGGGCGATCCCGCGCGCGCCGTTGAGGCAGGCGAGGCATCGCTGGCGATCGCCCGCGAGCTCGACGTTCGAGACCAGATCGCGTTCACGCTGAACGACCTCTCACGCGCCTACCTGTCCGTCGATGACTTCCCCTCCGCGGCGGCGCGTCTGGCGGAGGCGCGCAAGCTGTTCGAGGAGCTGGGGAACCGCGTCATGCTCTGCGAGAACGTCTCGCTGGCGAGCTCGACGCTCATGCTGCAAGGTCACCTCGATCTCGCGCTCGAACAGGCGGACGCAGCCCTCACAATCGCGGAAGAGGTCGGCAACGACTGGGGACGATCGTTCTCGCGCATCGTGCGGTACCGCGCGTTGCTCGACCGCGGAGACCTCGGTCCGGCGATCGGAGAGATGGAGCGATCGATCGAGGCGGGGGAGCGCGGCGGCTTCGGCTACGCGGCGATCGGCCCACCGTCAGAGCTCGCCATGGTGCTCGCCTACCTCGGCCACGCGGAGCGAGGGCTCGAACTGGCCGACCGGGCGTTGGAGATCTCGCGCGAGCGCCTACCGGGCGCGACCGTGATCCCAGAGATCGCCCGGGCCCACGTGCTCCTCGCGCTCGGGCGCCGCGCCGAAGCGGCCGAGGCGATCGGCAAGGAGGCCGAGTTCACGGTGGAGCCCGACCGGACGATCGTCACGGCGGCGGGCACGCTCGTCCGCTCACGGCTCGCCCTCGCGAGCGGCGACGTTGCCGACGCCGAACGTCGTGCGACGTGGCTTCTCGATCACCTCCATCGACGCGGCGTCGAGGTCTTCGTCGCGGACGCGCTATTGCAACTCGCGCGCGCGCAGCTCGCCGCCGGCGCTCGCGATGCTGCTGGACGAACGCTGGGCGAAGCACGCGAGCGAGCCGAACGACTCGGCGAGCGCCGCGCGCTGTGGGAGATCCTCGCGTTGACGGCCGACCTGCGGGATGGCGACGGGGAGACCGACGCCGCCTCCGAGGTTCGCAGCTCGGCGCTCGCCATCGTCGAGGAGATCGCGGCGGGGGTCGGTCCGGAGCTGCGGTCGTCGTTCCTAGCGCGGGCCGACGTCGTCGCGCTTCGCGCGACGACGCCCGTGTCGTGACCGCCGAGCCACGTCGTGCCGCCAGACGGGCGTCGCTGGTCCATCTAGCGTTGTAGATCCCACACCGTGAACTCTGCGATCGTTCGGTACCCCATACGTTCGTAGATCGGTCGTCCCATCTGGCTCGCCTGGAGCGTCGCCGGAAGCTCGGGCCGGCAGAGCGTCGCTGCCCACGTGACGGCCTCGCCGTACCCGCGTCCGCGTGCATCCGGCGTGGTGGCGACCGAGTAGAGCCCGACGTAACCGTCCGAGATGTATGCGGCGGCCGTGGTCACTGCGCGGCCGTCGACGCGACCCACCCAGAGGCGGAAGTCGTTGTCGAGGCAGTCGAGCGTCAGTACGTCGTCCGGCTTTGACTGGGCTTCGAACGACTCGTCGATGAGCGTCGCCGCTTCCCGAACGGTCGATGCGTCGGTCGCCTCGACGATCTCGAGCTCGGAGGGCCCGACCGGCGCCTCGCCGCCGGCGTCGCGGTTCATGATCGGGATGTGCCACAGGTCGAGTGGATCCGGGGGTAACCCTTCGAGCGGCCACAGGCTCCAGATCCCGTACGGGCCGCCGGGGCGCTCGGAGTAGAACTCGGCTACTCGTTGCGGCAGCGATTCGGCTTCGTCTCGCGAAGGTTCCCGCAGGACGACGGCGATGTTCGGCGGCAGCGCGACGGGCAGCTCCAGATCGGCGCACGAAACGTCGTCCCACAGCCGCGATCGCTTGCCCATCCGCTCGGCCCACGCTCGGTAGACACCGGCGCAGTTCGCGATGGCGCGGTCGAGCACGTTGTATTCCGCGGGGAACGTGGTCAGCTCCGAGTCCTCCGTCGCGTCACGCGCTCCGAAGGATGAGCACGGTCGGCTCTTCAGCGAATGGCGAGGTGAATGGTGTCGGACCGGCGCCGTCGATCGAAACGCGCTCTCCGGACCTCGTCTCGCGACCTTGAACGCTGAACCATTCGACCTCGTACGTGCCCGGTTCCACCGTGACCTCGAACGCATCCGTGGAGTCGGTCGGCTGAAGGATCACGTACTCGCTTCCCTCGTTCGCCAGGGCGAACCCGGTCGAGCTCAGATCGCCGCGCGGTTCCATCTCGGCGAGGTTCAGTCGGCCGGCCAGGCGCACGGTATCGCCCATCGCCCAACGCGCCGGCTCGAACGCGTCGAAGGACATACCATCGCCGGCGGCGGGATCGGCCGGATTGGGGCCGCCGATGAGTCCGTAGTCCATGAGGATCGGATGGTTGCCACGGACGAACGACTTCCACGCCCACAGGGCGTCGGCGCTCATTGAGTAGTGATCCGTGTCGTTGATGACGACCTTTCGTCCGTCGTTCGGCGGCGGGTCCACGAGCCATCGCGTCGGCGGCGCGCCGGGCATCTGTGGGAACAGCTCACCGGTGGCGAAGATCTCATCGTCGTATCCGGGTGAGATCCAGTCCGCGTCGCTTCCGAACAGGGGATCGTTCACGCGCGTCTGCTCCTGAACCGGGAACTGCATCGTGATCCCGATCGGGTGCGCGTCGTATCTCCGCTCCGCCGTGTGCGTGCGAACGCGTTCGATGACCCAGTACTGCCACTCCGTGGAGTTGCCCCACTCGACCTGTCCGCTCTCGCCGAGCATCGCCGCGAACTCCGGGTTCACACCGCCACCGCCGGAGGACTCGTTCGCCACCTCGTACAGCACGTTCGGGAGATCGTGCAAGGTGTCGACGACTCGACGGATGTACGCGTCTTCGAATTCCTGCACCTTCGAGTCGAGCGGCAGCACTTGGTAGTCGACGATCGACTGGATACCCACGCCGTTCACGTTGTTGGCGGCGTGGAACGGGTGGCCCTCGACATTGTCGGGGGCGGGGCTGAGGTGGAGCGCAAACCCGTCGAAGAGCAGTACGTCGACGTAGATCCCTCGCTCGCCCGCGGCGGCGACGCGCTCACGGAGCCGATCGAAGTACCCGTCGTCGAGCCGCGTCAGGTCGAACTTCGGCTTCCCATCCTTCGCCTCTCCCGGACCCGTGCGTGCCCACGGCTGCGGTGTCATGCACAGGTGGAAGGTGCCTCCGGCCGCCTGCGACCTGATGTGCTCCCACCGCCACAGCCGGATGAGGTTGTGGCCTCGCTCCTGGAGGAAGTCCAGGTATCCATCGAAGTCGAACCGTTCGGGGTCGTTCGAGCACTCAGCTCCCGGACCCATGCCGTCGTGGAAGTTGTTCCAGATGTGGGAGCCCGCGAGGTGGACCGCTCGCCCGGCGTCGTCTCCTGAAGCGACGGTGAAGTAGCGGGGGTTGGACTTGGAAACCACAAGGGGCCCGGGCGTTCGGAGCTGCGGGAGCTTGTTCTCTGCCATGACCTCCTCCTCTCGTTTTGGTGCCGCGACATCCTTGGGTCGGAGCCGGCCGGCCGTTCTCGACATCGCCGCTATGGTGGCCGCGTGAGTCAGCCATCGACATTCCGACGGCTGTGGCAGCCGCCCGGGCGGTACGCCGACCGCCAGACCGATCGGCGCGTGACGTTCCTGGAACTGTTCTTCGACCTCGTCTTCGTCGTGGTCATCTCCCAGATGGCCGAACGGCTCGCGGAGCACGTGTCGTGGTCCGGAGTCGGATGGTTCGTCTTCTTGTTCTACGTGGTGTGGACGTCGTGGTCGAACGGGACGATGTATCACGACCTGCACGGGACGAACGACGTGAGCGCGCGGGTGTTCACGTTCGCCCAGATGCTCACCGTCGCGGTGATGGCCGTGTACATCTCGCAGGTTCCGGGCGACGGCTCGGTCGGCTTCGCGCTCGCGTACGCCGCGAACACGGCGATCCTCGTGGTGCTGTGGTTCCGGACTGGGCTTCATGATCCAAATCACCGAGCGGGATCGACGCCGTACTCGGCCGGGTACTTCGTCGCGGCCGTGCTGTTCGCTACAAGTGCCGCCGTGGACGAGCCGATCCGGTACTGGTTGTGGGCCATCGCGCTGGTCTCGACCGTCGTCGGCTATTGGATCGGGTTGCATCGATGGACTCCGCCGGCCGAGCAAGGGGGCGAGGCGCGCATCGCGACGTCGCCGGCGTTGATCGAGCGGCTCGGCCTGTTCGTCATCATCGTGCTCGGCGAGGTGATCGTCGGCGCGGTCGCCGGGATGGCGGAGCTCCGGCCGCTCGACCGTGACGGCATCGTGATCGGCTTGCTCGGCGTGGTCGTGGCGATCGGCCTGTGGTGGATCTACTTCGACCTGGTGTCGCACCGCGCGCCGATCTCGCGGTACACCCAGTACTGGGTGTACCTGCATCTACCGCTCTTGATCGCCGTCGCCGCGGGCGGCGCAGCCGTTCTCAACACCGTCGAGCACGCGAACGAGCCGTTGCCCGATCCCGTGCGGTGGCTACTGGTGGGGTCACTCGCTACGGCGATGCTGTCGGTGGTCGCGCTGACGAAGACGCTCGAGATTCGTCGGACCGAATCGGAGATCTACCGTACGGCGGACATCGCGCTCTTGCTGAGCTCGCTCGTCAGCGTGGGCATCGGGCTTACCGACTGGGGCGCGAAGGGAAGCATCGGCGCGATGGCCGTGCTGCTCCTCGCGCCCGTGGTTGCGGGCACCGCGGCATGGCTCAGACGCACCGAACACTCGGGGGCCTTCCGGCCGATCGTCTGACGCGGCTTTCGCGCGAGCGGCACGTAGTCAACGGACGAGACGAAAGAACGCGCGCACCTCGTCCACGAACAGTTCTGGTTGCTCGAAGGCAGCGAAGTGGCCACCTCGTTCGGGCTCGTTCCAATAGCGGATGTCGACGAATCGTTTCTCCGCCCATCGACGGGATGGACGCTGGAGCTCCTTGGGGAAGATGGAGCACCCGGTGGGGACGTCGACGACGTCATCGACCGCGCCCGAGATCCACTCGTTCACCTGTCGAATGCTCTCCCAGTACAGCCGCGCGGACGACGCGCCGGTACGCGGGAGCCAATAGAGCATCAGGTTGTCGAGCAGCTCGTCGCGCGTGAGCACGTTCTCGAGGTGTCCGTCGTTGTCCGTCCACGCCCAGAACTTCTCGATGATCCACGCGCACAACGCCGCGGGGGAGTCGACGAGCGCGTATCCGATCGTCTGTGGTCGCGTTTCCTGCTCCCTCGAGTAGCCGGAGTCCCACTCGGCCGACTGTTCGAGTGAGGCGAGCGCCGCTCGCTCACGTTCCGTGAGGTCGTCGAGGGTCGCCGGGTCCGGCGGGGCGAGGGGCGGCGTCAGGTGGATGCCGACCACGTGCTGCGGATCCTGCTGACCAACGCTCGCGCTCACGCTCGTTCCCCAGTCGCTTCCTTGCGCGCCGTAGCGCTGGTAGCCGAGCCTCGTCATGAGCACGGTCCAGGCGCGAGCGATCCGTTCGACTCCCCAGCCGGGGCGGGCCGGCTTGTCGCTGAAGCCGTAGCCCGGAAGCGAAGGACAGACGACGTGGAACGCATCGGAGGCGTCACCGCCGTGCGCGGTCGGATCGGTCAGCGGCCCGATGACCTTGAGGAACTCGACGATCGAGCCGGGCCACCCGTGCGAGATGACGAGCGGCAACGCGTCGGCATGCGGCGACCGCACGTGGAGGAAGTGGATCGCCAGCCCGTCGATCGTCGTTCGGAATTGCGGCAGCGCGTTCAGCCGCGCCTCTGTTGTGCGCCAGTCGTACTCGTCCGCCCAGTAGGCGCACAGGTCTTGGAGGTACGCGAGTGGGACGCCCTGCGCCCAGTCATCGACCGTCTCGCGCTCGGGCCAGCGCGTATTCCGAAGGCGTGCTCGGAGATCCTCGAGCTCGCTTTCGGGAACGTCGAGGCGGAACTCCGTCACGGCGTCGGGCGCGGCGATGTGCCGAGTCTCCCACGACCGGCGGCGAACCTTCGGCTCACGCGGAGCGTCGGGTCCATCTACCCTGTGCCGGAGCATTCGTAGGAAGGTCGACGCGTGGACGGGACGGTTCCAGTCGAGCAGGCGCGAACAGCGCTCGCTGCGGGAGCGTGGCCCGATGCCTACGCCGCGTTCCGCGCCGTCGACCCGTCCGAGCTCACCGGGCGCGACCTCGACGGGATGGCCGACGCCGCGTGGTGGATGTCGCAGCCGGCCGAGTCCATCGAGCTTCGACACAAGGCATATTCCGCCCACGTGACGGCGGGGGACGAGCGCGCGGCCGCCGCCGCCGCAGCTCGGCTCGCGGTCGAACACTTCATCCGTGGAGAGCCGTCCGTCGGTGCGGGCTTCCTGATGCGGGGTCGTCGTCATACGGAGGGCGTGCCGAACAGCCCCGAGGATGGGTTCCTCGACATGGTCGAGGCGACCGTCGCTCACTATTCCGGCGATCTCGAGCGGGCCATCGAACTCTCCGATCGCGCGATCGAGGTCGGCCGTCGGCACGGCGTGGACGATCTCGTCGCCTTGGCGATCCACACGCGGGGTCAAGCTCTCGTTTCCGCGGGTCGGGTCCGAGAGGGTCTCCTGTTCCTCGACGAGGCGATGGCCGCGGTCGTTTCCGGCAACGTGAGCCCGTACTTCACCGGCATCATCTACTGCGCAGTGATCGCGGTATGTCTCGAGCTCGGAGACATCGGCCGCGCCGGGGAGTGGAGCGATGCGGCTCGGGTCTGGTGTGACACGCTGCCGCCCGGCTCGCCGTTCCCCGGGATGTGCCGAGTGAATCGGGCCGAGGTCTCGCGCCTGCGCGGCGCGTGGTCGGACGCGGAAGCGGAGGCTCGTCTCGCGGCGGACGAGCTGATCGGAGTGGAACCGGGCCTTGCCGCCGCGGCGTTCTCTCAGCTCGGAGAGGTTCTGCGTCGCGTCGGAGACCTTGCCGGGGCCGAAGCGGCGTTCGAGCGGGCGCAGGAGCTCGGCGACGATCCGCAACCGGGCTTCGCCCTCATGCGGCTCTCGCAAGGCAAGACGGACGCGGCGCGATCGGCGCTGCGTCTGGCGCTTTCTGGATCGCAAGGCGCACCTCGCCGCGGCCGTCTGTTGTCAGCGCAGGTCGAGGTCGCGCTCGCGGCCGGCGAGCTCGAGGAAGCGAGGACCGCTGCCGCCGAGCTGGACGCGATGGCGTCTGCGATGGAGATGCCCGCGTTCGTGGCGGCCGCAGCGACAGCATCCGGCTCGATCGCACTCGCGGAAGGCAACGTCGAGCCGGCGTGCGACGCACTGCGCCGAGCGACAGCAGCCTGGCGGGACGTCCGGCTGCCGTACGAGACCGCAAGAGCCCGGATGCTCCTCGGTCGTGCATCGCTCGCGGCCGGCGATGAGGACGGCGCACGTTCGGAGCTCCGCGCCGCGCTCGCCGAGTTCGATCGGTTGGGCGCGGTTCCGGATGCCGCCGCCACGCGCGCGCTCCTCGCGGGTCCGACGGACCTCCCCGCGGGTCTTACAGCCCGCGAGGCGGAGGTGCTCCGCCTCGTCGCCTCCGGCAAGACGAACCGCGACATCGCGGTCGAACTCGTGATCAGCGAGCACACCGTCGCGCGGCACCTCCAGAACATGTTCACCAAGATCGGCGTCTCGTCCCGAGCCGCCGCCACCGCGTTCGCGTTCGAGCACGGCCTTGCGCCGGCTCGCGCGCGTGGTGAGAACTAACCATCCCGACACTCCGACCAGTTGGTGTCTTTCGGCGATGAGTCGATACGCCTGCGCGCCTACGTTCCGGACATCGAACCGGAAGGGGTGCGAGATGGACGCGGAGAGCTTCGACACCGTGGTGATCGGCGCGGGGCAGGCCGGTTTGTCGGCCGGCTACTTCCTCAAGAGGGAGGGTCGGTCCTTCGTTATCCTCGACGCGAACGCTCGAGTCGGCGACAACTGGCGCGAGCGGTACGACTCCCTGCGTCTGTTCACGCCGTCGTACGCCGTCGCTCTCCCTGGATGGCGGCTCCCGACGAAGTCGACGCCGACGAAGGACGAGATGGCGGACTACCTCGAGGCGTACGCCGCGCGGTTCTCGCTCCCGGTCCGGAACGGGATCCGTGTCAACGAGATCTGCCGCGAGGGCGATCATTATGAAGTGAGAGCTGGCGACACGGTGTTCGAGGCGGCGAACGTGATCGTCGCGTCGGGCGCGCACCGCGATCCCCGCATGCCGGCTATGGCGCGCGAGCTCGATCCATCGATCCTTCAGCTGCACTCGACCGAGTACCGGAACCCGTTGCAGCTCCGCCAGGGCGTCGTCCTCGTCGTCGGCGCGGGGAACTCGGGGGCCGACATATCGCTCGAGGTCTCCGCGACGCACCCGACGTGGCTGTCGGGGCCGATCCGTGGCCACATCCCTCCCGACATCGACAAGCCGATCGCTCGGCACGTCGCGTTCCGAGTCATCCGGTTCATCGGCGTACATGTCCTGACCCAGCGGACGCCGATCGGTCGCCGCCAGCGGGCCAAGGCGGGTTCGAAGGGCGATCCACTCGTCCGCGTGAAGCCGAAGTGGCTCGACAGGGCGGGCGTACGACGCGTGGGTAAGACGGTCGCCGTTCAGGATGGCAAGCCGGTGTTCGAGGACGGGATGGTGCTCGAGGTGGCAAACGTGATCTGGTGCACCGGCTACCGCCACGACCTCTCGTGGATCGACCTGCCGATCTTCGGGGAGGACGGTCGGCCGATGCACGAGCGCGGCGTCGTGACGAGCGAACCGGGTCTGTACTTCGTCGGACTCCCGTGGCAGTACTCGGCCGCATCGGACGTCTTGCCCGGCGTCGGCCGCGACGCGCGATACGTCGTCCAAGAGCTCATTCGCCGCAGCGGCGTTCGAACGGGTGAGCTGGCCGCAGCCGTTGCGTGATCAACGCGAACGAGCAGCGACCTAACCGGCTGCTTCGCCTTCGAGCCGGCGTTCGAGGGCGGCCACCGTCGTTCGCAGATTCCGGCGTCCGATCATCGTCATCAGCGGAGCCATGAGCTTGAACGCGCCTTTCGGGATCATCTCCAGCTCGTGGTCGACGCGGGTCCGGTCGCCGAGGTCGGTGAACGAGAAGCGATGGCCGCCGCCCAGCGAGCGGGTGTGGGGGACGATCCGCACGCGGCGGTTCGGCGCGAACTCGGTGAGCTCCTGGCGGACGGTGCCGAATCCACGGAGCTCCCACTCGAAGATGGTGCCCTCGCCGATCTCGCCGGGCGAGACCTGCCGCGACGCCGTGATCGTCGGATTCCAGGAGGCGAAGTCGCCACCTGCGACTACGACGTTGAACACGTCCTCGACTGGGCGCCTGATCTCCTGCGTTAGCCGCAGCACCGCCACGTCGTCCACCACCTCGTCACTGGTCTGGTTGTCGCGACTGTCTGCTGGGCGTGGGCTCAGCCGTCGCGCACAACACGGTAGCGCAGGTGTGTGGCGTGCGGGCTCCTGCTCTCTTCGAGGAGTTCGAGCGTGACGTGCTCCTCGACCACGTCCTGGAACATGGGCACACCGCTCCCGAACAGGACGGGCACGACGTGAACGGAGATCTCGTCGACCTCGCCGGCGCGGAGTAGCTGAGCCCCGACACTGCCGCCCATAACACTGATGTTCTTGTCGCCCGCGGTCTCGCGTGCGCGCTCCAACGCAGTTTCGAGATCGCCGACGAACGTGTACACGCCTCCTTCAGGTACGTCGTCTGGGACTGAGTGCGACAACACGAACAGCGGGACGCGTGTCGGGGTCGGACCATCGGCGCCCCAATACTGGATCGACATGTCATACGTGGTGCGTCCGCAGATCACGGCGCCGAGCTTCTCGATCTCGCCCTCGATGAGCTTCATGCCGGCCGGATCCTTGAACGCCCAATCGTGGAGCCGCTCGCCGTCGTCGCCGAGTCCCGCCTCGACCCGCATGTTCGCCCCGGCGATGAACCCGTCGAGCGACATGCTCTTGTCGTAGATCACGCTGCCCATGCGGCCACCTCCCGAGATCGAGGGTTTTTACGTTCCTCCCAACCTAGCGGCGAAGGACGTTGACCGATTCGGGCACGCCATCTACGGTCGGCCGGCCCGACGAACGTCAGGAGGATCGGGATGGACTCCGAACCTGCGGTCGAGGATCTCGACAGCTTGGTTGCTGAGATCGACCGATGATCGGGGCCGAGACCGTTAGCGCGCCGGGCTGATGTCGGCGACGGTCGTGGAGCGGCGCGGCGTGAGCCCGAGGACGGTACTCGCGCGGATTTCGGTTACGTGCGCGATCGGCGCACTGACCGGCGCCGTGATCGGAGGTATCGGTGGTCGCTTGGCGATGCTCGTTCTGCGGCTGACGTCGGATCCTTCGCTGCACGGCCGCGAAACGGACGACGGGTTCACGATCGGCGTGATCAGCGGGGCCACCCTCTTCCTCGTAGGGCTCACGGCGTTCCTCGGCGTGGCCGGCGCGCTCGTCTACTCGGCGACCCGTTCGTGGGTTCCGGCACGGCTCCGCCCTTGGGCGGCTGCGGTTGTCGCCGGCGCGGTGGGCGGCGCGGAGGTGATCCGTCCTGATGGCATCGACTTCACGCTCCTGGAGCCGTTGCCGCTCGCCGTTGCGATGTTCGTCGCGCTTCCGGCCGCGCACGGCGCCGCCGTCTCCGTCCTGCTGGATCGCTCGTTCGCGCGCCCGGCGCCCAAGGGATGGCCCGCTCTCCTCGGCCTTGTCCTGCTGACCCCGTTCCTCCTCACGGGCCTTCGCTCGCCGGTCGAAATTGCCCTCGGCGGTCTCGCGCTCGCGGTGGCCCTTCTGTTCGCCCGCTCGCGGTTGGAGGCCGTGTGGACCTCTCGACCGGTGATCTGGCTCGCACGGGCCGGGATCCTGGCGGTGACCGCGTTGGCGGTCGTCGTTCTCATCAGGGAAATCGCGGACGTTCTCGGTTGAGGCGAGCGGATCTGTCTACCTGACGAGACGCCCTGACTCTCCACCGACGCCGGCTCTATCCACGTGCAGAAGCTGGTCATCTCAGCGCGCCGTGTCGTCGACGGTGAGGACGACGTTTCCGATCTTGCGCTGCTTGTCGACGTAGCGGTGCGCCTCGACCACGTCTTCCAGCGCGTAGGACCGGTCGATGACCGGGCGGTACGCCCCCGCCTCGACGAGCTCCTTTAGGGAGAGCAGGTCCTCGCGCCGGTACCGAGCGAGACCGAGCCGGACTCGGCGTTTGCCGCTTATCTTCGTGACGAGACCCAGCGCGAGGACGCCGCCGAGCGATCCCGGTGAACCCGCCGTCGTGTAGATGCCTTTGGGTTTCAGCGCACGCCTCGCGCGTCTCGCTGAGAGCTTACCCACCGCATCGACGATCACGTCGTAGCTCTCGCCTGTCTCCGTGACGTCGCGTTGCCTGAAGTCGACCACTTCGTCGGCGCCGAGCGAGCGGACGACATCCACCCCGTCCGATCCGCAGAAAGCGATCACCACCGCGCCGAGCTGCTTGGCGAGCTGCACCGCCGCTGTTCCGATCGATCCCGAGGCGCCGTAGACGAGGATCCGCTGGCCTGGCTCGGCGTGGACCTGCTCGAGGAACGCCAGGGCCGTGCACCCGCCGTCGGCGATCGCCGCCGCTTCGGCGAAGGACACGTTCGACGGGATGTGCGCCAAGGTGCCGCTCGCGCGGACGCGCACGAATTCGGCGTTCGTCGCGGAGCCGATCCCGAAGACGCGGTCACCGACCGCGAACTCGGTGACCGCCGCACCGGCTTCCTCTACCACCCCCGCCAGCTCGATCCCCGGGATCCTCTGCCGCGGTCGACGAAAGCCAGTGAACAGTCGCATGAAGCCGTACTCGGCGCTCCGAAGCCCCGTATCCGTTCGGGTGACCGTCGTGGCGTGGACGCGGACAAGGACGTCGTCGTCCTTCGGGACGGGTCGCTCGACTTCCTCAACCCGCAGGACCTCGGGCGGTCCGTATCGGTCGAAGACGACCGCCCTCAACCGCGGGCCTCGAGGTACCGGTCGACCACCGGCATCAATCGACGTCGCGCGCGAGGAACGTGGCGGCCGCGACCGAGACGAACGCCGCCGACCAGACGACGAGGACGAGCGCGGCGCTCCAGACCGAACGGCCAAGCTCCGGATTGGCGCGTCCGATCAGGAAGATGCTGCCGTTGTCGCCGAGGAGCCACGCGGTCCACCCGGGGCGCAAGCCACGGATGATCCCCTCGACGATCGCCAGGTAGACGAACGAGATCCCGAGCGCCGCACCCGTGTTCCGCGTCACGGTCGCAAGCGCGAGCCCGAGAACGGCTCCGAACATCGACAGGGCAGCCACGCGCACGTCGAGGGCGACGAGCGAGCGCACGAGGGGGTGGGACGATCACCGCGGTCTGCATGCTCGCAGGCTAAGTCCCGATGCGAGCCGGCCCAATACTGCCACCCCGTACGTCCGACGTGGGGTTAACCCGCTGCCGTCATCGCCTTTCGAGCACGTGCTACCGACCTCCGCGACTCGATTCGCGATCAGCGGAACGGGGCGATTCGGTCCTGACTGGCGGACATGGAGCTGTTTCGTTGGCTGTCGTTCTCATCTCGTACAACAGCGACCGTGTGCGACCGACTTCTCCGTATCTGTTTGGGGTGGTTCGTGTTTCTGCCCCTCATTTGAGGTAGGGTAACCGGAACCCAGAGGATTCGAGAAAAAGGAGCGGGCACGTGGCTCTGGAAGAGACCGAAAGAACCACCCTGTATGTGACGAAGGCTGAGCGCGCGACCCGCCTAGCCGATTTGGGGCTGACCGAGGAGGAGCTTCGTGACGCCTTGTCCTATGGCATCGCCGAAGCTAGCCGATGCACCGAGAACGATCCTCGCATCGCACGTGGATGGATCAGGTGGGCGAAAACCATCAGGGCGCTCCGAGAGGCGCTGACGAGCAAGGGGTGGACCAGGCAGGAGAGCCGGAACTACCCCGTCGCGGTCGATTCTAGAGGTGTAATCGCCATCACGGCCTCGTCGGCGGATGGGAGCACGGGCACCGAGGCAGACCCTCACACGACCAGCGCGAAGGGCCCCGCGACGAAGCACGCCATCTCGAAGAACCAGCTCACATTCTTCGACTTGGATCCCATATTCCCTCCGGATCCCGAGGCCGAACGGGAGCCCGATCAGACTTGGTTGTTGCTCTACCACGAGGACGATGAGGCTGGGGAGACTCGGCTCGAACTGTCGCTACCGGTCAGGATGGAGATCGACGGCCACGTATCTGGCTGGCGTGAGCGCATCATCCTTGAACCGATTGGCAGCCAGTCCGGTCCCCTAACGGCGGCCGATGAGGAAGGCGAGCCCATCGATGTGAAGGTGGAGAGGCGCGCCTAGAAATGGGAACCTTCACCCCTTCGAGGCTCAGCTTGGCTCGCAAACGGCGTGGTATGTCGAAGAAGGCGCTCTCCGAGGCAGCTGGCCTTTCGGTTCGGAGCCTCACTGCCTACGAGAGTGGGGAGAAGGTGCCAGGTGACGCAACGCTTGCTTTGCTGGCAGACGCGCTTGCTTTTCCGGTTGAGTTTTTCCGTCGGGCAAGGATTGATTCCCTTCCGGTTGGGGGATCGAGCTTCCGTGCCCTCTCGAGAATGACCGCGACTCAACGCGACCAGGCTCTGAGTGCAGGTGATCTAGCCCTGGAACTCGCGCAATGGATTGACGCTCGCTTCCAACTGCCCGACCCCTCGGTCCCTAGATACCGGGGCATCGACCCTGAGACGGCAGCTCAAGCGGTGCGGGATGAGTGGGCTCTCGGAGAACGACCGATTAGGAACATGGTTCACTTGCTGGAAGCTCATGGTGTCCGAATCTTCTCGCTGGCGGAAGAGAACCGGGAGGTGGATGCCTTCTCGACCTGGTATCTGAGCATTCCCTTCGTGTTCTTGAACACGATGAAGAGCGCGGAACACAGCCGGATGGACGCAGCCCATGAACTTGGTCATCTGGTCATCCACTCAAGCCACGAGGCCCCTCGCGGACGGGTGGAGGAACAACAGGCTCAGCAGTTCGGCGCAGCGTTCCTAATGCCGAAGGGAAGCGTAATTGCCGATGCTCCCCGAAGTGGTCGGATCTCCGACCTAATCAAAGCGAAGCGGCGTTGGAATGTTGCCCTATCGAACCTTGCTTACCGCATGCAGGCGCTTCAACTCCTAACCGAATGGCAGTACCGGTCTATCTTCACGGAGATTAGTCGGAGGGGTCATCGGACGCGAGAGCCGAACTCAATCCCGCCGGAGACTTCCCAAGTCCTTGGCAAGGTCTTCCTCGCGCTGAGAGACGAGGGGATGTCGAAAGCGGACGTGGCTCGCGAGCTTTCCATGCCCATCGGAGAACTGGACAAGCTCGTCTTCGGGTTGGTCCTGACCACGATCGAAGGCGAGGGCGAGAGCGGGACATTCGAGCAGAACAAGCGTCCTGAGCTGAAGCTGGTCGAAGGCTAGCTCGAGGCCTTCGGACTCGGGTCCCCTGCGCCCATATTTGACATGAAGTTCATCGGCGCCCACGCTTGGCCGAACTGAAAACACTGCCGAGTCGTGGCGTGTCCTAGGAAGATCACCTCATTTCAGGCAAGCGGAGTGTCGGACAACGATCCGAGATCGACGCCTGTTAGGCGTCCATGCATCCGGACTGCCTCCTCATCACTCATGCCCGCAATCGTGTCGGCAACTAGCCGGACTACGCTTGGGGCATTGGGTAGGCCAGCGATAACGCCTTCGACCTCTTCCTGGTCTCGTGGTGGAAATACCGATGTGTCCTTGTGTCGGACGGCGCGCCAGTAGATTCGAAAGAGATCGGTGACGATTCGGCGCTGTCCGTGCCTTTGTGTGGTTAGAGTGGGATTCTCAAGGACGAAGTGCCGCGTCAGCGCCTGAAAGAAGTCAACCTGTAGCCGTGCTTCGTGAAGAATCGATAGTCCCGCATCATCAAGCGATGTCGCATCGACGTATCGTCTATGGCAGTCGAAGTGTAATTGTGAAGTCGTACGCGTTCGGACTTTGCACCGGTGTACTGGAGTGGTGCCGGAAATAGGTGGATTCCGTTGGCAGCAATCCTCAGCTGTTCTTCGTCGAGCTTGTCTCTCCACTTATCCCGCACGCGTCTCAGCAAGAAATCCATGTCGTCGACGCGCGTTTCAGTCAGGGCGCGCATCGGGATGAATCCGGCTCTATAGAAGTCGTCCAGATCATGTACTGCATAGGTGATGTCGTCTGCCCAATCCATAATCTGTGCTTCTAGGGTCTTCTCCCTCTCAGCAATAGGCACCTCTTCCCGGCGCCAATCAAAAACATCTTGTTCGGAATCGTAGGTCCCCCACTTCTTGTCACCTTCGGAGTAGGGCCAGGGGTACTTCAGTATTGCGTTCAAGGTGGCACGGGTGAGATTGAGTCCCGTGAATTCCTCTTTCGCAAACGCAAGACGAACGACGATTCGAAATGACTGCGCATTCCCTTCGAAGCCATCACGGCATCCTCGCGCGCGAGTGCACTCGTCAAGTGCCCTTTCACCCACATGGCCGAATGGCGGATGTCCGATGTCATGGGCGAGGCAGGCAGCCTCAACAACATCTGGGTCGAGGCCCCCGTGACGTGCAATCAACTCATGGATGGCAGGGTCGTTGGTACGTTGTCTCTGAAGCTCCTCGGCTATGCGTCGCCCAATCTGTGCGACTTTGAGGCTGTGAGTGAGCCGGTTATGAAATAGGTGACCTTCTTGCGGCAATACCACTTGTGACACGGCGTCGAGTCGTCGAAATGCCGACGTATATAGGATGCGATCAAGGTCGCGTTGGCCCTCTGTCCTCTTGCTTGGCGCAGGCTCGGGTTGACGACGGCCGTCGCGATTGAACGCGGCTACTTCCTCTCACCTCCGGCGGTAGGTTCCTAGGCAGTTACAAGCTGCCCTTGCCAGGTAACTTCAATAATCCGGCGACTGGCGAGAGACCATATAGCCGCCCTAAGGGCTTCTTCAGTGATATGTGGGTTCTCGTCCATGATCCGTGTGAACAGGACCTCAGGGTTGGCCTCCCCACCTTCCTTTTTTAGCGCTTCAACCAGCTCCGTCTCAGCCGGACTTAGCGATTCCTTCGCGAAACTCACCAGCGTCCCCCCGTTCGCATCATGACCCTAATACTCGCCTCCCTCGAACGATTCAACACCTCAACAAGCGTACCGCTTGGCAGACTACGGTTGCCCTCTGACACTCTCCACAGAGAGCGGCAATCCTATTCGATACACTCTCCCGCGAATCCGCAAGCAAAAGGCGTTACGCGTGCCACGAGTACTGCTCATCGGATGGGACGGCGCCGATTGGCGCATCCTTGAACCACTGCTAGAGCGGGGTGATTTAGCGAACCTGCGGGCGCTGATCGAGCGCGGACAGAAGGACGTCCTGCGCTCGACCGTGCCGACGCATTCATGGGCCGCATGGCCTTCGTTCCTGACCGGCGTCGACCCGGCCGATCACGGCGTCTACGACATCCTCGAGACACTCCCGGGAACTCACAAGCAGTACCCGGTCACCTACCGCTCGATCAAGGAGCGCACGTTCGTCGAGGATCTCTCGGCGGCTGGCAAAGTCGGCATCTACGCCGACGTTCCCCTGATGTTCCCGCCGCCTGATATCAACGGGATGAGCCTCGCCGGCGGCGTTCTGCCGAAGGGCCGCACATACACGCAACCTGCCGATCTGCCCGACGAGCTCGAGAAGGCCGGCGTGCCGTGGCCGATCAACGGCATGTCGTGGACGACGTTCCGCAACCGGCCAGAGGCGTACCTGGACGAAGCGCTCGACATCACCGGCAAGCGGATCCGCGCAACCGAGTGGCTGATGGACAACTCGGACTGGGATCTGATGGCGAGCGTGTGGGTCTCGGTCGACCGAACACAGCACGCGCTCTCGAACTACGTCGCGCCCGACCACCCCGACACCTCGCGCAACGAGAAGACCGCGATCGGCGCGAAAGTGCGCGACGTCTACAAGCAGCTCGACGAGGCGATCGGTGCATTCGTGTCGCGCGCGCGTCCCGACGACCTGATCCTGTTCATCTCGGATCACGGGTTCCAGTCGGTGACGCGAACGATCCACATGGATCACCTGCTGAAGCGGCTCGGCTTCCTGGAGTTCAGCGCGTCGAACGTCGTGTTCGGGCGGATGCAATGGGGGCCGGTGCGCAAGATCGCGCGCAAGGCGTACGACGTGCTCGGTTTGCACGGGAAGGTCTCGCTGCCGCAGTCGGTGAACTGGCAGAAGTCGAAGGCGTACACGACTATCCGCTCGACCGGCGAGGGCGTCTCGATCAACCTCGTCGGGCGCGAACCCGACGGCATCGTCGATCCCGGCGACTTCGAGAAGGAGCGCGACCGGGTGATGGACGCGCTCGGCTCGTTCGTCGATCCGAAGACCGGACGCAAGCCGGTGAAGGCGATCTACAAGCGCGAGGAGGTCTTCAAGGGCAAGCACGCCGACCTCGCGCCCGACATCTTGATGGAGCCGGAGGTCGGGTACTCGCTCACCCACGCGCGCTCGGCGATCGAGGACGCCGACTGGATCTCCGGCGACCACCGCCCCGAGGGTGTGATCGTCGCGGTCGGGCCGAACGTGAAGCCGTTCGAGCAGCCGCCGCTACTCATCGATCTGGCGCCGACGATCCTCGCCGCGCTGAACGCGCCGTCATCGGTCGAACACACCGGACGTGTGCTGCACGAGGTGATCGGGTCGGACGCGGGCGTCTCGAAGAAGGAACCGGCCGCTGCGAGCCCCGGGATGTCCTCAGGCGAGGACGCGTCGAGCGTCACCGACACCGAGGCCGACGAGATGGAGGAGCACCTCCGAGGCCTCGGCTACCTCGAATAGCACGTTTAACCCGAACGCCGGACGCGAGGCTCGCTCGGCGCCGCTTGAGCCGACGTTCTCGAGGCAATCGGCCCGGTACCCGGCGCGCATCCCGCCAGCACGACGACGAGAGCCAACCCCAGGTGCAGCCCGTGGCCCAAGGTTCATCCCGGGAACTCAGTCCACGTCGAACGCGAACGAGCGCACGACCGGCATCGCGGCGTCCACTTCGGTGCCGTTGATCTGGATCAGGACGTTGTCGCCGTCCGGCAGATCGAGCAGGATCAGACGCGAGGTGCCGTACCACTCCCGCGCCCCATCGGTGAGGCCGGCCCCTTCGAGCGGCTCCACAGTCACAAACCCGGCCCTTCCGGGACAGCTCTTGTGCCACGTCTCCGCGATCGACACGTCGAGCTGGTAGCCCGCGAGCCCGCCGATCTCCACGGGCGACGGCCCATCCGTTGCAATACCCGGATGGTCGCTCACCCAGGTGGCGAGCTGGAGCGCGGACGTGCCGACCCCGGCCTCGACGGCGTCGGAGCAACCCTCGAGGGCGCGAACGTTGCGGATGAGCGTCAGTCCCGGCTGATCGAAGAGGTAGCCGCAAGGCATCGGGTCGCTTCGGCAATCGATGCCTTGGTCGGCCCCATTGTCCGACCACCCCGGCGTCCATAGATCGAACGAGCCGCGCGTGTCCCACGGGTTGTTCCATCCGGCCGGGACGGTGAAGGTGACGGCGGGCTCGAAGCGCTGCGACGTGTACGTCCCCTCTTCGAGCGGTCCGAGGCACACCTGCGACGGCGGTCCGTCCTGCGAATCCATGCAGGGGCCGGTCCACTCGTCGGTGACGGTCTCCGGCGGCCCGGTTGGCTGCCCTTGGTCGGCCGGGATCGTCGCCGGCGCGCTCGAACGGATCAGGCCGACGCCCCCCACGACAAGGA
Organism: Actinomycetota bacterium; assembly: GCA_035640355.1. Taxonomy (NCBI): domain Bacteria; kingdom Bacillati; phylum Actinomycetota; species Actinomycetota bacterium. Next base: position 1,738 of record DASQWI010000003.1, on the reverse strand, counting down.
CGATTGCGCAGGCGACGCCGAGCGCGCCGACGGCGGCCGTCCCGGCCATCCGACGGTAGCCGCGACGGAGCAGCGGCTCCGGATCCACCGGCGTGTTGGCCGGCACCTCGTCGGCGACGCGCGCGAGGAGTTCTCGGATGTCGGTGTCGTTCATGAGATCACCTCTGGGGTCGTGCGGAGCGCCGCGAGGCCACGGGCGACGAGCGAGCGCACCGTGGCCTGGCGGCAGCGGAGGAGCTCGGCGATCGTGGTGTCCGGGAGGTCCTCGTAGTAGCGGAGGACGAGCGCCGTGCGCTGGCGGTTTGGGAGCCGGAGGAGGGCCGAGCGGAGCGAGTGATACGTGGCGACGTCCGGATCGGTGCTGACGTCCTCGGTCCTCCGACCCTCTCGTTCCAGAAACGCGCGCTCGACCGCCCGACGCCGGAAGTGGTTCTTCGAAAGGTTCACGATCGTTCGTCGCAGGTACGGCTCGAATGCGTCCGGGTCGCGGAGGAACCGGAGCCGACCTACGAAGCGGACGAACGCCTCTTGGACCAGATCCTCGGCGACGGTCCGGTCGCCGGTCAGCAGGAACGCGAGCCGGATGCCCCCGGGCGCCGACCGGACGTACGCGTCGGCGAGCTGGCTGCCGAGTCCCGCCTCGCGATTCACGGTCGCCACCGCCCCGGTCCGATCGTGCCCCATGCCCTCCTGACACGCGAGCCCGTCGTTTTGTGGCAGCGCGGGTGACGCCGAACGCATCCCCGCCCAGATCCTGCATGCCGAGCGGTTGTGACGAGACGAGGTCTTCGGCACCGAGGCCGACGAGCTGGAAGAGCACTTCCGCGGCCTCAGTCGAGGGTTTAGGCGCGCACCTCGACGGTCTGCGAGCTGATCTGCCTCAAGTGCACTCGCAGGAGTACGAACCGCCGTCCCAGCTCCGGTACGTCAGCTCGTCGATGGGCGTGGCCTCGCCCGATCCACCGGCGTCGATCGCGGCGAAACCGTCAAGGGTCTCGATCCCGATCTGGGACCCGTCGGGCGACCACGTGAGGTCACATCTGTAGAAGAAGCGACACGACGCGTCGAGACTTCCGATCTCGGCCGGCGCGGAGCCGTCCATCGGGGCGACCCAGATCCGGAGGCTCCCTCCCGACCAGTCCGCGTACGCGAGCCGCGTCCCATCGGGCGACCACGCGACACCCAGTGGGTCGAAGTCGTCGACCAAGACGCGGACGTTCGATCCGTCTGCGTCCCCGACGTATAGGCGTCCGTCACCCTCAAGCAGAGCGTTCTCGACGGCGATGTGCGCTCCGTCCGGCGACCACAGGACCTCGTCGATCGAGGACAGGACCTCGTCGTCGACCGAGGGAGGCTCCTCGCCCGGCAGGCGCACGAGGAGCGAACGCTCTCCGCTCCGCGCGTCGACCGTGTAGATCCCACCCCCGCGCGCCCCCAACGCGATTCGCGTCCCGTCCGGTGACCACGACCACGAGGGGAGGGAATTCGTTGCGTAATACACACCCCTCGACGGGAGCTCGGCGATGATCGATCCGAGGTCGGTCGTCTCGCCGGTCGCGAGGTCGATCGTGCTCAACCTCGAACGGCTGATGGTCCCGAGCTCGGCGCCCCTCGGGGACCACATCCAGTACAGCCCGAGGGACGCGAAGGATTCAGGGTTGTCGCCCACCGCGACCCGGCGGGGTTCCTGCGACGCGCTTACGACCCAGAGCTCCCAGTCACTTTCCAGTGTCTCCGT
>DASQWI010000002.1 GCA_035640355.1 Actinomycetota bacterium | reverse complement strand
CGCCGGGGTCGCCGGCGCCGTCCTCGTGCACTTGTCGTCGCTGCTGGACGGAGTGGATGGGGAGATCGCCCGGCTTCAGGTGCGCACCAACCCCGCCGGCGCGTTCTTGGACGGAATACTCGACCGCATCGCCGACGCGGCCGTTATCGGCGGCCTCGCTTTATGGGCGCTCGAGCGGGCCATCGCGCCTGAGCTCGTGGCGATCCTGGCCATCGCGGCGACAGCGGGCTCGATGTTGTCGATGGCGTCCAAGGACCGCATCGCGGCGCTCGGGCTCCCGCGCGCCCCGGAGCGGTGGATCGGGTTCCTGTTCGGCGGCCGCGACGCCCGCCTGCTGCTGGTGGTGCTGTTCGCGCTGGCCTCCCGTCCGGAGCTAGCCATGGCGGCCGTCGCTGCGACCTCGAGTGTCAGCCTGGTTGTTCGGGTGCTGGTCACGAGAGCTTCGCTCCGGGCCTGGAGTGTCGCTTCATGACGACCTGAGAAACGACGGTCGAAGCCGGTGCATTGATCCGGCTCATCCATGAGCCGGCAGGTCTCAGGTCACTTCGAACGTCGCGTTCCCGATCGTTCGGTACCGGTCCGTGACGAGATAGTGGGCGACGTATTCGCCGGGCGGCAGCGGCCACGGATTCCCCATGGTCGAGTCGTCGAACGTCACGGACCCGTTCACGACCGGCGGTTCCGTTCCCGAATCGTGCAGGCCGGTGTAGTTCCAGATCAAGTAGTAGTCCACCTTCGGATCGGCCTTGTTCGCCTTGTACACGCCGATCCAGTCCCACCGGTTCGCCGGACCGCCCTCCCACGAGACGGTGATGGGCTCACCGGACTCGTACGTCGTCTTGTCGGTCGAGACGTCGATCTGCGCGTTCGGATCTCGAACGACGACTCCCACGCGCGCGAGCTCGGCGCCATCAGCGTCGAGGAGCAACGCATCGTAGCCACCCGGCTCGAGCTCGGTAGTGTCGAACGCGGTCGTGCTGCCGCGCGAGCCCGTCACGCCCTCCGTCTGGAGCGCGCCCTCTGGAGCACCGCCGGACGGCACGATCGCGACCGAGCCGTCGCCGGAGGTCTGGTAGCTCACCGTCAGCGGGTCGCCCTGGTCGAGCAGCGCCGTATCCACCGAGACCATCTGCGGCATCGAAACCGGCGTCACTTCGAACGTCGAGACGAACGCACGATGGTCCGACGTCCATGGATCGAACCCGTCGTCGACGCCCTCGCCGCCCTCCTCGCCGACCAGTCGGCTGTCGAGCGTCTCGCTCGGCCCGGCGGCATAGAGGAAATCGATTCGGTCCTCCGCTCCGAAATGACTGATCGCCGGGTCTTTGAGCGGGTCCGGGTGGATCTCCCGATACGTGTCCCGGAAACCGGCCTCAGTGATCGAGATGCTGACGGGCCAGGGCACCGCTTCGCGTATCCCATCGCGCGTGCCAACCGTCTCGGCGCCGTAATCGAGATGCGACGGCTCGTTGTGGTCGCCGGTGAAGAACACGGGGTAGCCCTGATCGATGAGCTCCTGCATCTGCGCGAGCGGAACGTCGAGCGTCGAGGTCCGCACCTCGTTCTCGGATGCGAGGACCTGATCTAGCGGCGTGCCGTTGCGCAGCAGCCTGGGGCCGTACTTGACGTAATCGAGATGGATGTTGAAGAAGGCCACGACCTCGCCCGGTCGCACCTCGATGAACGCGTACCGCCCATCGGCGCCCGACGGCTCGTGGATCGGGTACTTCGAGAGGATCTGCAGGCTGGTGTTGTGATACGCGTACCCCGTTCGCTCGGCAGTTTCGGATATTCGGTTGTAGGACTCGAGGACGCCCACGATGTCGGCGTCGATCGCCTCGATGACGGCGTCGGTCGTCTCGTCGCCCCCGTACTCGACGTTGTAGACGAACACCTCGAGCCGCATTGGCTCGCCCGGCCGTGGCGGCCCGACGCCGTTGTCGGCCCCGCCCTCCGAAGTGCAAGCGGAAAGGGCGAGCATTACCGCACAGAGGATCGCGCCGCTCGATCTCATGGTCGGGGTCGGACGGCATTCTTCGTTACGAAGCACGCCTGGGGCAACCCGGGTCGCGATCAGTGCAATGGGGGAGGGTGGTTCGAGCGCTTCATCCGCGGGAACAGTCAATCCATGACACGTCCCGATGTAGTTGACCTTCGCGAGAAATCCGGAGTGCGTTCAGCTCGCGGTGCTGCTGACTTTGGCGCTCGCACGCTGCGGCGCTTCGTGGACGCCGATGGCACGTCGCACGTTCGAGCGCTCGCGTACGAGTCGATCCTGATCGTGCTGTCGGGGTTCATCGGCGTGATCGGGCTCGCCAGCCTGCTGGACGCGGAGTGGTTCCGCGGCGTCGTCGTGGAGCTCGACCGAGCGATCGCTCCCGGCCCTGCCGCACGCTTGGTGGGTGAAGCCGCCGCCCGCGGCGCGCACGCCGGGAGCTCGGCGGCGGTTTTCGGCCTCGCAGCGGCCTTCGCGACGGGAACGCTGGCGATGGCACAGGTGGAGCGATCAGCGAATCGGATCGCAGGGCTCGCCGTGGATCGATCACCGGTCCGCCGCTACGTCGTCGCCGCCCTCCTTGCAGCCACGGTTGGTGTGTTGCTCGGCCTCGGCGGCCTCCTCCTCGGCGCGGGGCGGGCCATCGCCTCGGGCGTCGGATGGGCGGATGAGGCGGAGACGGTTTGGTCGATCGCCCGTTGGCCGATCGGGCTCGCCGTCGCCGCGCTCGCGGTGTTCATTCTGTTCCGCATAGCGCCGCGTCGGCAGATCGGGCCACCACGCGCGATCCTTGCCGGGTCGCTCGTCGCCGTTGTGATGTGGGCTGCGTTCACTGGCCTGCTATCGCTGTACTTCTCGATCCAGACGAGCAGCGCGTACGGGTCACTGTTGTCGATCGTCGCCCTGCTCATCTGGTCGATGCTGACGTCGCTCGCCCTTCACCTCGGTCTGGCTACGGCGTGTCAGCTCGCCGCGCCTCGACATCGTGACCGCCCGGGAACTCGCTCTTCGCGCGTCGAAGCGGGCACGAGGTCACGGTGATCCGAGGAGGCGTCTGGGCAGCTCGGTACACTGTTCCTTCGGCCCGTGACGCGGTCGCCACGGCGGGGTGGCCGAGTGGTTAGGCAAGGGACTGCAAATCCCTCTACACCGGTTCAATTCCGGTCCCCGCCTCGAACGGCCCCTCAGGTACCATCCGGGGCTCTCGGGCGCTTAGCTCAGGGGTAGAGCGCTTCCTTGACGCGGAAGAGGCCAGAGGTTCGAATCCTCTAGCGCCCACCGAGAAACCGCAGGTCAGAACCGCTTGTTGGCACGAGTGACCTTCGGCGATCCCCTCCGTTGGGCACAAGTTGGGCACATCACGGCGTGTTCGGCGCCGACTGGCATACGCACGCGAGCACGAGGAGACAGCCTCATCCACGATCGCCGCGGTTCACGGCAACGCGGCGCGGTATCGGGGAAGGGGTTTGAGATGTTCGACTCAGGGAGCCTGCGTCTTGCCGGGTGTACTAGCTTTGGACGGTGCCGACGATTCCGATAGAGGGACGAGGGTGAGGATGACCAAAGTGGACGATCCGTGGCACACGTCCCAAACCGAGGAGGGGTCGGGTGCCATCGGCTGACGCGTCACCAATTGAGACCCTGCTCTCGCGCCTGATCGATCTCACTCGCCACCAGCAACTCGAATGGGAAACGGTCGCGAACGATAGTTTTACGATCAGCGCGAAGAGCGCGACGATTCTCCTAACGAGAGATCTTGCGGGGACGGCGCTGAAGGTCTTCAACCCCGACGGCTTGGAAGTCGCAACGCTAACCAGCCAGGGAGTACTCAACAGTAGACCGGAATTGGACGCCCTGTTTGACAGCGTCAAGGCTTCCGTTCTTCACGTTAGCGATGTCATAACCGACGTCCTAAACGAGCTAGATCAGTTATCTGAACGCGAGCGTCGAGCCTCCGGCTGAATCTCGACTAAACACTGCCGGAATGAATCTCGACGGTCTCGGAGCTGGGAATGTTTCGCCCGCTGTCCTGATTCTCGGCGCCGGCGCCACGCGTGGCGCGTCATTCGTAGCCGGTCGAGCGGGTGCGCCACAACCACCGCTCGATGCGGACTTCTTCCTACAGCTCGAGCGCATGTCGAACCGGTCCGCCGACATACGGTATCTGCTGGAGCGCGTCGCCGAAGAGTTTGGCGGGTTCGCTTCCAGGTCGATGGAGCTTGTCTTCTCGCAGCTCGTCGCGAGTGGCGATATTGCTCAGCTACAGCGGAGGCCGGGGCGTCCACTCGGCACCTACAAACGTATGCAGGACGCATTTCTCGTGGCCCTTGTCGAGCTCTTCGCCGAGGCGATCGGCGATCGGAGCTGCGACTTTCACAATGCCATCGTTTCAACGCTTCGCAGCGGGGACTCCGTAATCAGTTTCAATTATGACTGTCTCATCGATCAAACTCTGGCTACCGTTCATGGCGTCCAGTCGCGGTTCGATCCGGCGCGAAGCTACGGTTTTGCGGCTGCCTTGGGTGCTCAGTATTGGGGAGGACCGGTGCGCCGCCGGATTCGGTCGCCAATTCAATTGCTGAAGCCACATGGGTCGTTGAACTGGCGTGTCTCGAGCAAAGGAGGAGTCACAACGCTTGCGCTTCGGGCCGATCCCTACGTGGGGTCAGCGGCGGAGAGAATCATTCCACCTATTGCTGGCAAGTCCATAGCGGCCGAACCATTCGCCACGGTGTGGGCCGCTGCTCGGGATGCGCTTGCGCGCTGCAGGGCCCTCGTCGTCGTGGGGTATTCGGCGCCCGACGTCGACGCTCTTTCGCAGGCTCTCATTCGGCTTCATCTCGCGACTGAAGTCCCTCGCCGGTTGTCGGCGCTCGTAGTTGCCAATCCGAATCAGGACGTGCGGAACAGGTGGCGCAGCCTCTGTGCGACAGCAATCAGGCCGGCGCGAACGCGAATTTTCGAGTATCGGACGCTCGACGAGTTGGCCGGAGCCATCTCATGATTGGGTTGAAGATCGGTTCGTGATTCTCCCCTCCGGCCTTCGGATTGTCTAAGTGGGCATCCTTAGTGTCGAATCCTGCACGATGGCGGCATGAGCGGTTCGGCCGAAGCCCTCGATCGCTTCGAGCGACAGACGGCGTGGCTCATGATGGTCCTGTCGCTCGCCATCATCCCGCTGCTGGTCATCCCTTGGGTCGCCGACCTATCCCCTGCGACTGAAACGGCGTTCTTCACGGCGGACTGGATCATCTGGGGTCTCTTCGCCGTGGAGTACGGAGTCCGCCTGTACCTCGCGCCGTCGAAGCGCGCGTTCGTGCGAGCGAACGTCGTCGATCTCGTCGTCGTCGCTTTGCCGTTGCTGAGACCCCTCAGGGTTGTGCGTTCGGCGCGCCTGCTCCGGCTCTTGCGCGCGTCCCGGGTCGTTGTGTTCCTGATGCGCGGGTTAGGCGCCGCACGGGTCGTGCTGACTCGCCATGGGCTCGGCTACACGCTGCTCACGGTGGGCGTTCTTACATGCGGAGCCGGTGTGCTCGTGTGGGCCGTCGAGCAGGAAAGCCCCGACAAGAACATCGAGACGGTGGGCGACGGCCTGTGGTGGGCGATTACGACTCTGACCACGGTTGGGTACGGAGACCGTTTCCCAACGTCTCCGATCGGGCGCGGCGTCGGAGTAGCGCTAATGCTCATTGGGGTTGGCGTATTTGGGCTACTCGCGGCGTCTCTAGCTTCCTTCCTGCTTGAGCGAGGCCGCGAGGTCGATACGCCAACAGACGACGTCGGGCTTCGGGATATCGCCGCTCGACTCGACAGGATCGAGAGTGAACTGCAAGTGCTCAGCCAAGAACGGCAGCGCGACACCGAACCGACGTCATGAGAGTGCAGATCGCTCACGACATCACGAAAGCGCGTCCTCGAACTCGATCTCGCCCCGTTTCGCCTCGAGGTACGGCGGGAGCGCCGTGTCGACGATCGCACGGCCGGTAGCACGACGACCGACCGCAAGGATCTTCGCCATGTTCCACTCCGCTTGCCAATCTGCCATCACCAAGTCCTTCGTCGCTGATTCGGGGTACTCGGTGAGCTCCTTCGCGAACTTGATCGTGAACCCTCGCGCGTCCATGTCGCCACGGCTCGCCGGCAGTCGTTTGAGTCCCTGTCGGTAGAGGGGCGGCAGCAGAGCCTCGACGCCCGTCTGTTCATCGTTCTTGTTCCGCTGCGTCTGATGCAGGATCACCGCCGCGCCGTGGCGTCGTTGCCACGCGCGGAAGTGGTCGTATTGCACCAACCCTTTGAACGCCGAGTTCCCCTCGATCACCCAGCACCGGATCGGATGATGGAGTTCGAGGGATAGCACTTGCCACTCTTGCATGAGGCCGGTCAGGTCACTTCGCGACGTGGACCACTGCAGGAGATCGCCGGCAGTGAACCGCGACGAGCGAAGTCCTCGGATGAGGTATCGAACCTTCGTCTCGGGTTGGATCGCCCACCACTCGATGCCCCAGAAGTTGCCGGCGCTCGGGTCGACGGACACGTAGTCGACGAGACCCGAGACGCCCTGCGGCCATTCGAGGAACCCTCGGTCCTCGTCGCGACACCCCGGCGCGAGGACGCCGTCGCGATCGACACCGCCCTCGAGCCATGCCGGATCGACCAACGCGGAGGACGGATCTACGTCTAGCTGCTGATACACGAGCTGAAACTTCCGAGGGTTCGATGCGCGTTCCGCCTGCAGCTCCGCCCACGACAATCGCTCTGCGTCCAACAAACAGCCGTCTTCACGCGCGTCCCACTGGCGATGCGATCCGTTCGGCGTGGCGACATCGCACGTCGCCTCGTGATGCGCCGGGTACTTCACGTGGGTGTACTTGCGGCGTGGCACGCCTTCATCGTCCACGTAGTTGATGTCGAGCCTCGACCGATACAAGTCATCGGGAGAGAGACGCTGACCGACGAGCAGGAGCGAACCGCCCGGCTCGACACGCGACTCCACCTCATCCTCATACCAACGCGCGAGCTCGGTTCGGACCTCAACGGATCGGACGTTCGCCGTCGTGACGAGGTCGTCCCAGATCGCGAGCTCAACGCGCTCGCCGAGGAACCGCGATTCGAACGAGGCCGCCTGGCAGCTCGGCTCCTTCTCGCTCAGATCGACGTCCTCGAGCTGCTCGACGATGAACTCGTCGGCCTTCCATGGGATCCCTTGCTGTCGCGGCTTGAACCTCCCGAACGCATGCACGATTGAGCGCTCCGCACGGAGCGACCTGCCCTTGTCGTAGAACGGTCGCGGCGATTCGAGGAGGCGAGCGATCCGGCCGACATAGTGCGTCGCTACCTTGTAGCCGAAGCTCCCGAGCATGATCCTGGTCGCCCGCCCGCGAAGCGGATCGCACCGACCACCGCCGGCGAGGAGCCAGACGACGAGGTCCATCGTGAACAGCGTCGACTTGCCGCTGCCGGGCGGCATGTTCAGTACGTGATACGAGCGAGTGCTCCGGTCCTGCAACGCCTCGACCACACGCTGCGCCGCATCCTCACGCCACGGCACGGGCCTGCGCAGCAGGAATCGCTCGGCGAAGACGGAGAACGACCGCAGGGCCTCGCGCGCGCCATCGTCGAGCTCGTCCCACGGCTTGGGGTCCGGCTGCTGCTCGTCGCGACGCTCGGCCTCGGCGATCGAACGCGACACTGGGTAGGTGCCATCCAGCCCGACCGAGAGGCGCCAGGCGCTCTGTCGGCTAATGCCGACCTGCCTTCCGGCCTGCGGGACGGTCATGCCGGTTTCGAGCAGGCGGAAGAAGCGCGACTTCTGCGCCGACGAGATCCGGTTCCCCGGCATCAGACCGCGGCCTTCGGAGACGAGAGGGAGCGGCTGTGGGACCTGCGACAACGTCTGGGTCGGCGTTGGACATGGCCGAGGAGCAAGCTAACTACAGGGGTTGAAGAGGCCAGGGGAACATCCCCCGGGTCAAAGACCTGCCGCAGGCGTGCGCGCGCGCGCGGTTGCAGCTCTCGATCGCGGCGCTGGCGGGGCCCACCAGCGAGCGCGACGGCGCAGTCGCGGCCTCCTACGTCGTGCCGCGGCGTTCGAGCTCGGCTCGGCGGCTCCGATGGGGCGGAGGAATGCCGCCCGCGCTTCCTCGACGGGGAAGAGGCCACTGGAACGGCGCTGGCCAGCGGTACCGCGAACAGTCGTTGGGCACGTGTATGGCACAGCTCGGCGGGATCAGCCTGCCTCGTTCTCATGGCGTTGACGCGGCGTCGATGGCCGCCTCCCAACGCTTGGCGTGGCGCTCGGTTGCCTCATGCCACTCCCTCAAGTTGAACGCCACGAAGCTGAACGCCGGAGACCTTTCCGAGGCCTCGCTCTCTCGGAGCTCCTCCTCGGCGTCGTGAACCCCGAGGTACTCGATCAGCCGGCGGCGAACGTCAGCAGCCGTGACCGGGGCGTCCTTGGCCACGCCCCACGAACACAGCGTCGCCTGAGGGTCGAGCGTGGCTTGCAACGCATGAATCAGCCCGGTGAGGACCTCAGGCGAGGCGAACGCCTTCCCCCGGACCTGGAAGATCCAGTCGAGGACCTCCGCCGGCGTCGTGCACCGCTCGAGGTCGATCTCGTAGCGGCAGGATGCGCGATCAGGTCCGGCGGTGAGATCGAGCACCAAGCCGTCGAGGTCCACGACCCACGGCCCGAAGGTGGCGTGTCCGATCCTCACGGCAACCGCTCCGACGCTCGCGACGTCGATCCTCGGCCAGCGGGCGGATCAGCGGCCAGATCGGGAGGGCTGGCTCCGGGTGAGGGCAGTTCGGCACGGTTTCCTCCGGGGAAGAGAGTGGGTCGGCCTCCAGGGGCACTCTTCCCGGGGTTGCGTCCGGGTGTCTTCAGTGGTGCGACAGCGGACGTCGGCCGGGTGTCGCTCACCTGGGGCGGGAGGTGCGACATTGCCCGTGTCGCACCCTGTCGGGGCGTAGGACTCGGGTGGGGGGTGCGACAAGCGCCCCCACCTATAGGGGTCGCACCCAAATGTCGCACCTCATGTCGCTGCGACATTTCGCGTGTCGCACCATGTCGCACCATGTCGCACATCACGTCAGCCACCACCGCCCCGGGCGGCCGCGGTCGCCCTTCTCGCCGTCAATCCGGCCAGCTTCGGCCAGGTCGTTCAGGACCCGCTGGATCGTGCGGACGGTGAGCGGCTTGCCCCTTCCGTCGCTCGCCAGGGCGTCCCCGATCTCACGGACGCTCAGGCCGTCGATGCCAGCCGCCTCGAGCACGGCGAAGATCCGGGCCTCCGAGGACACGACGTCCTCACTCTCGCTGGTCACCTCTACCTCGTAGAACAGCCGGGCGGTGAGGCTCCGGGGGTCGTCGCTCCGGACGCGCCGGCGCATCCGAAAGACGGTGTCGGGGATCTCGCTGCCACGGAAGTCCCATCGGAGCAGGACGACGCTTGAGCCGTCGGGGTCCTGGCCGCGACGCTCGACCGCAGCCGAAGCGAGCACGCGGCCCCACGCGCCAGGGCCAACACCGGTGAACCGCTCCGGTCCACTGCCGGTGCCCGTCTTGTTCCAGTGTGTGGTGACGACCAGGGCCGCCTTTGCCTCCTGGGTAAGGCGCTGAACGCCACCGAGGACGTCTCCCATCTCGTAGAGGTCCGAGCCCTTGGCTCCAGCGGCGGCGAGGTACAGGGGGTCGATCACGACGAGCTTGGGAGAGTGATCCTCGAGCTCCGCCCTCACCTCTGCGAGCTGGTCGCGATCGCGCAGCCGAGGAACGGAGAAGCACGCTCGCACGGACCCGATGAGATCGACGATCGGGAGCGCTCGGCTGGCGCTGATCGCCTCCAGACGCCTCAGGAAGTACCGTTCTCCGCCCTCACCGAGGAAGAGCGTCACGGGTCCCGGGCTGGGGCATGTGAACCGTCCGAACCACGGCGTTCCGGTCGCGACCGAGACGCCGAGGTCGAGCGCAGCCCATGTCTTGCCGGCTTTGTCCTCGGCACCCAATACGCCGTACGCGTCAGCGGGCCACAATCCCTCGACGAGAAAGCGCGGAGCGCCAGACCGGTCGACACGGTCGATGACTTCTTCGAGGCCGAGGATCTCAAGAGCGCTGCTCTTCAACTTCTCCAGGTGCGCCGTCACGGCAACGGGATCTCTCACGACTCGACTGCCTGTTCGCGCGCCTCTCGCAGTTCGGTGTAGTCCCGACGGAGGCGACTCCACCGCTCGAGCTCTTCGTCCGTCGGCAATGGATGGAGACACTCGCGACAGGCGACGAGACCTTGCGCTCGCAGCCGACGCACGCGCTGCTCGTAGCTCGGATGAGGAAGCTCGGGCTCGGCGTCGTCCATCCCGAGGAACGCCTTCGACTCCTCCCAGATCGCTCGCTCCGCCCAAGTGCGGATCGTGACGTCTTCCTCTTCGCGCGCCATATCGGCGATGTCGAGGAGCGCCAGGCATCGATCCTTGAACGACGCGTCCGCACGAACGGCTATGCGTGCGGCCTCGCGGTAACGACGGACGCGGGCGAGAACGTCGACGTCGGTGCTCACGATTCCTTCCCGCTCTGTTGCTGATCTCCCGCGGTTCTGCGGTGCCGTGCGTCCTCAGCTCGTAGCAATCGCTCCGCTCGCCGTGCGTCACGACGTTCGCGACGTTCGGCTTCACGGAGGAGCTTGAGTCCGCGACTGTTGCGTGATCGCGCCATCACGCTGTCCGGTTCGAGAGCGGGACTACGTCGGCGTGATCCGCTCGTCCGCGCCGTTCGTCGATGAACCGCTCGAGGTCGCGTTCATCGACGCGGCGGAGCTTGCTTGTCACCTCGATGGAGGGGATGGCGCCGCTCTTGAGCAGTCTCCAGGCGGTCGTCTTGCTGACGCTCAGACGGGTGGCGACCTCACCGAGGTTGAGCAGCCGCGTCAACGCGACGCCCCCACAGCTCGGAGCTCGCCACGCATCCATCGTTGAGCGTCTCTACGTTCGCTTGGTTGCAAGATCGCTGGCAGGCTGCCGCGATCGGCGGGCACGATGACCACCCGCGGATCCTGCTTCGCGAAGTCCTCTGCCAACAGCTCGTCAAGCAGGTAGACGACGCCGCGGTCGAGGAGGACGATGAAGTGTCTGCCGAAGACGTCGGCGCGGAGCGGTGAAGAACAGGCCACTCGACGAGAAGCGCGGACCGCAAGCTCGCCGGGTCTAATGTCGTACGTAGCGATCACCGATCGTCAGCGCTCCCGCTCGGTTCATCCGGTGCAGCGAGCGCGCCGGCGACGGTGTTGCCGCTCGGTGTTGCCTCGCTCGGTCCCAAGTCGCGAGCGTGTCGAATCGGCGGACGGAACTGGTTCGTATCGTTCAAAACCTCGCGCGGCGGGAACGGATCCGGCTGTCCGCCGACGCAGACGGGACAGTCAGAGCCATCCCTCAGTCGTCCCATTCCGCGGCACGTTCTGCATGCGAGTCCCACGACTCCTCCCTCTTACGGCAACACGACGAGCTCGAAGTCGAAGGCGGTCGACGCCGCCGGCGCGACCTTCGTGCCGATGTTGATGACGTTCCCCGAGATGGACGCGACGTAGAACCCGGGCGCCTGCGTCCCCGCGTCGAGGAACACCTTGCGCGGGGCGAATCCACACGTGATCTGGATATTGTTCGCGGCGATCGCTGGAGTGCCGGTCCCGCTTGTCACGCGCATCCGGAACCGGCCGGAACCTCCCCGCATCGACGTCAACGCGGGGCTCGTGCCGAACGAAGCAAACGCGACGGTCGGAACCTCGCCTCTGTCGAGAGAGGAGACCTGCACCTCTTCGTCGTTCTCGATCGTCCGCGAACGAACGGTGGCGCCTTTGACGGTGTTGCCCATGCGCTAGCCCTCCTCTCGGGGCGGTGTGAAACGGATCGCATTGCCCTTCAAAAGCGCGTCTTGAAGGTCGGGAAATCGTCGACCGAACTCGAGCCACCGGCCTCCGGGCCAGGCTCGAACATCGTCGGGTGAGAGCGTGACAACGCCGAGCCTGTCGGGCTGTCCGTACGGGAACTTGGCTCGTTCCTCTTCGTCGCGGCGCTGTGCCTCTTCGCGCTCCGCGGCTTGCTCCGGCGTGACGCGCTCCACAAATCGTCCACCGATGAACACGTCGACGTTGCCGAACTGATCGGGACGTTCGACTCGATGGACGCCACCCATGAGCTCGGCCGCCGGAAGCGCCTGTTGAATGAGCGTCGTCATCGCGGCGAGGCGACGGACGGCGGCTAGATACTCCGGGTCCGCGCTGAATCGAGAGGACCCGTCCGACAACGTTGGGTGAGCTCCCAGCGAGCCGGACGCCGTGACGCTCATGATCGCGGCTTCGTACTTCGTTCGCTCTTCCGCATCCTGGAAGACGACAGTGCCATCGCGAGCGCCTTGCTCGAGCTGCATGGCCTCTTCAACTAGCCGCCCGACGGCGACGTCGTCGAACACCTCGTCGATCGCAGCGGCTTCGCGCTCAATCGCCTCGTCGTCGAAGCTGACGGCCTCGGATCGTTGACGGTCTTCCTCAGTCCACTCGCCGAGGCGGTCAGTGTGGTCAGCGTCAAACCGGCGTTGCTCGGCCGGCGACGCGGCTTCGTATTCTTCCCGCGTCGCGTTCGGGCCGAGGGTCGTTCCCGTGTCCATGTCCTGCTGCCCGCCGTCGGAGAGGTCGTCGTTCTGATCGTTCTCCGGGTCGTCGTCGGTGACGGCTCGTGTTGCAGTGGCGTCAGACATACAGGCCCTCCTGATCTCGAAGCTGCTCAAGCAGACGGAGGAATCGAATCGCGGGCGTTCCGTGAGGACGCTTTTCGCCTTGCTCCCATCGCCACACGGACACAGGAGAGACGCCGCAGAGGTCGGCGACCTCAGCAAGTGACAGGTGGCCGACCTTCTCGCGTAGTCGCTTGGCTTCGCCGCTCACCGCTAGCTCGCGGACCTTTGCCAACTCGAGCAATCGCTTGGTGGTCATGCTGAGAGCGAGGGTAAAGATGGGGGGGGAGCACGTGCCACCCCCTACCCCTGGCTAGTTCTGGCAAGTGAGGGGTAGGCACCTATAGGGATACCTCTTGCCTAACCGTTCCCCCTTCGGTACTCTCGTCGCCGTGGATGCCGACGCCGAGGCGCTGAGCGTGAAACACACGGAGAGAGACTGGGCGCTTCTGTTCCAGTTCGACTGGATAGAGGACCGGCTCGAGCCTGTCGGTCTCACGATTTCGCCCGTGGCGGGCCGGAAGCGCCGGCCGTTGACGACGACAGCTGTCCGTCGACTGAATGTCGCCTCGCTGATTGGCCGCGCGCGAGGTGCTCTCCTGCGCGCAGGCGTCGGGATGGCGGAGATAGACGACGAGGCCGCCCGGGAGGAACTCGAGCGGCGGCTCACGAAGTCGGGCCTGACACGGCTGGGCGCCGATCACTGGATCCGAGTCGCCGCGGTGTACGCAGAGGCGCGACGCAAAGGCGAGGCGCCGACGCGGGCAGTCGAGCGGGCGTTCGGTGTCTCCTACGGCCGAGCCGCGAAGTACGTCTCGCGAGCGCGCGAGCTCGGACTACTGACGAGAGCTGGCAAGGGCAAGGCGTCAGGAACGGTGCACCTCGCCGCGGCCGGGCCGACTCCGAGGAAGCACGCCCGACTCTCGGCTGACGCCACGGTGACCAAGGCGAAGAAACCATCGAGCAGCCGATCACGGAAAGGAGACAGTCGTGGCACGCAGAGGTGATCCGCGTATCAGCCG
Organism: Actinomycetota bacterium; assembly: GCA_035640355.1. Lineage (NCBI taxonomy): Bacteria > Bacillati > Actinomycetota > Actinomycetota bacterium. Next base: position 115,922 of record DASQWI010000002.1, on the reverse strand, counting down.
GATGGTCGAGGCCCGTTGGCGAGACGCCGCTGGCCAAGAGCATCGGCGTGCATGTCCGACGGCGACGGAGGCCATGACGCTGCTTCGTCGCGAGGTCGAGCGCGGTGGCGTTCAGATCGGCGAGCCGGTCGAGATAGATCGTTGGTTTGCGCGGTGGCGCGACGCAGCGGGTCGATCACACAAGAAGTCGCACCAGACGCTCGGCGCCGCCCGTGATCACTTGCACGACGAGGACAGTCGCCGCCGGCGGAACGAGTCGACGCCAACGGCACGCGACGGCCGTCGAGCGTTCGCCGACGTCGCTGAGATCGTCAAGACGACGAGCGCCGGCCGCCGAACCTCGACGCGGGCACGCGACGAGTCGGTGATGAACAGCCTCGTGCTTCCCACGTTCGCAGACGTTCCGATCCGCGATATCTCAGAGACCGCGGTCGAACGCTGGCTCGCGTCTCTCGTCGATCGAGGCTGCGCGAGGTCAACCATTCAAAAGGCGTTCCAGCTCCTCGGCCGCGTGATGCGCTACGCCGCTAGGAAGCGGTGGATCCCACGATCACCACTCGAGGACGTCGAGCTCGGCGAGATCCTGCCGAACGGCGAGCACACGGAGCAGCGGTTCCTCGACGCCGAGCAGATCACTCGACTCGCGGATGCGATCGATCCGCGGTATCGCACGCTCGTTCTCACTGCCGCATATACGGGCGCAAGATTCGGTGAGTTGGCGGCGTTACGAGTCGAACGCATCGACTTCCTGCGCCGACAGATCCGCATCGAGGAGACGCTCAACGAGGTTCGCGGCGAGATCGTGGTCTCGCCGTGCAAGACGCGGCGTTCCCGTCGGACGATTTCGGTGCCGTCGTTCCTGGTAGAGCTGCTCGCCGCGGAAGTCCAAGGCAAGCCAGCCGATGGATACGTGTTCACCGCGCCCGGTAGTGGACCACTTCGCCGTAACACGTTCAGGCAGCGCTTCTGGATGCCAGCTGTGCGAGCGTCCGTGGGGGAGCCGCTTCGGTTTCACGACATGCGGCATTCGCACGCCGCGATGCTCATCGCGCGAAGGGAGCATCCGAAGACGATCGCCGATCGCCTCGGCCACGCGTCGATCCGCGTGTCAATGGATGTCTATGGACACCTGCTTGAGGGTCTCGACCAGGGAGCCGCCGATGGCCTCGACGCGCTGTACCGGCAGACGGGGGCCGCACCGAAGTCCTTCGATGTCGTCGAGATCGGAGAGGCGAGATCACGGCCGTCGACATAACTTCCGGTCCTGTGGGGTGGTCGGAGCCGCCGGTTTGACTGGTCTCCCCGAACGCCGTACAAGGGCGCGAGCTACGGAAAGGGATCTCCTATGGGGTTCCGCCTGTACAAGTCAGTGAGGCTCGGTAAGGGCGTACGTCTCAATCTCTCGAAGACAGGGGTCGGGGTCTCGGCCGGCGTCCCCGGTCTCCGCTACTCGGTCCATTCGTCGGGTCGAACCACCAAGACCGCCGGGATTCCTGGCACGGGCCTCTACTACCGGAAGGACTCACGGGCGGGCACCTCGTCACGTGCTCGCTCCAGCTCATCTCGCACGGTCGCGCCTCCCGTTCAAATGTTCCCGAAGGCTGGCCTCCTCGCACCAAAAGAGGAGAAGCTGTTCGTTCAGGGCGTCACGGCGTACATGCAAGGGCGCCACGAAGAGGCCGTCCGGTTACTCCAGGACGTCCGAGCTCGAGACGCGAGCGAGCGGCACGTCGGCGAGGAGTATTTCGCGGCCATGTCGCTCATCGCGCTCGAGCGGTACAAAGACGCGATCGATCCGCTTGAGGACGTCGTCGCGTCGTCCGTGGGGCTTCCCGATCCGCTCATGGTCAAGTACGGCGTCACGGGGATGACTCGGATACAAGTCACATCGAGCGTTGTGGCGGAGCTCCCCATCAGTCCGGTCGGCGCGGCCCTGATGCTCGCGGAGCTCTACCAGGAGACCGGAGACACGAGAAATGCGATCGAACTCCTTGAGTCGCTTGGGTCCGTCGCCCCCGATCCGATCTTCGCCTTGTCCCTCGCCGAGCTGTACACCGGCGAGTCGGCCTGGAACGAGGTTGTTCGCGTCAGCGAGGGCTTCTCCAACCAGGACGACGCCACGTGTGAGCTCGTGGCGCTGCGCGCAAACGCTTTGTACGAGCTCAGACTGCTGGACTCCGCGATCGCCGCCGCCAAGGAGGCGCTCAGGAGCACGAAACGACCGCCCGAACTTCTCCGAGCCGCCCGGTACGTCCGCGCGCTGGCGTACGAAGCGAGTCGGAAGAAGGCGATGGCGAAGAAGGATCTCGAGCGGATCTACGCCGAGGACTCACGCTTCATGGATGTTGCCGAGCGGTTGGGGGTTGCGCAGCCGGCAGAGATGGAGCTTCCTCCTCCGCCTTAACAAGCCGCGCCGGTCAGCTTCGGCCACCCATCCGACGAGTTAGGGGCGGCGTCGTGCGCCGCCCCTCCAGGAGTTCCTTCGAACCGAGCACGGGGGAACTGACCCGCATCCGGTCGTAGGACACACAGGCTCTATGCTGGGGACACGGAATGCGGCAGAATCCGACTCAAGAGCGACCCAAGCGAGGCCGATATCGAGCATAATGCCTGGTCAGCATAGCTATGACCAGGACAGGTGCCGGGACAGGAGAAGGTGATTCAGTGCCCAGAGCGTATGAGACGTCACATCCGTGGTTGAAGTTCAAGGTCGACATCCGGTCGGCCGGGGGTCGGCTATGGATGCTGCTCGGGGAGGCGACTAGCAAAGTCGAGCACATCCGCGGCGTGCCGCTGCGACCGGCAGTCGCCGAGGAGCTCCATCGTGTCTACCTCGCGAAGGGTGCATGGGCGACCACCTCGATCGAAGGCAACACTCTTACGGAGGAGCAGGTCCGAGCGATCGTCGAGACGGGGGACCTCGACCTTCCACGGTCCCAGGAGTACCTCGAGGTGGAGGTCCAGAACATGATCGGGGCGTTCAACTCGATCGCCGACGATCTCAAAGTCAACGGGCCAAGCGATCCAACTCTCGAGACGATCAGCGAGTGGAACCGGGTGGTTCTTAAGGGCCTTGAGCTCCCGCCAGAGGTCGTTCCGGGTGAGCTTCGGATGCACTCGGTCATCGCCGGACCGTACCGAGGCGCGCCCGCGGAGGACCTCGACTACCTCATGCGCCGGATGCTCGACTGGCTCCGGGATGAGTTCGCTCCCCCCGAAGATCAGCCGGACGTCCACCTTACGTATGTGATCCTCAAGGCGATCTGCGCCCACCTCTACTTCGAGTTGATCCACCCCTTCGGGGACGGCAACGGCAGGACCGGCCGCCTCCTCGAGTTCCAGATTCTCCTCTCCAACGGAGTGCCATTCCCGGCGGCGCATCTGCTCTCGAATCACTACAACCTCACACGCTCGCGGTACTACCAACGGCTCGCGGGCGTCAGTCGCAATGGCGGCGACCTCGTCGAGTTCATCGAGTACGCGACGGAGGGGTTCGTCGACGGACTGCGCGCCCAGATCGCTCGCATCCAAGAGGCGCAGCTCGATGTGGCGTGGGAAAACTACATCTACGAAGTTGTCGACTCGTTGCCTAGCGAGCTCGGTCATCGACTCGCGAAGGTTGTTCTCGCGATGTCGAGGTATCAGGAGGGGACAGCCTTCCGGTTGTCCGAGTTGCCCGATCTCTCGCCCGAGCTTGGGGAGACGTACGCGCGCATGACAGAGAAGACCGTTCGGCGCGACGCGCGACGACTCATCGAGTTGGATTTGCTGGAGCGCACGCAAGAAGGCGGACTCGTCGTCGCGAAGCATCGAATGCGCGCGTTCCTCCCCGACTCGATCGTGATCGATCCACAGATCATTCGCCAAGAGTAGCCCGGGCCCCGAACCCTGCATCGCCTATGTCGGTGTGGGCCCTGTCTAAGCTGACCAGATGATTGCCGCCTTTCTAGGCTGGACGTACAAGAACCTGCTCGACAAAGCTCGACGAGATCTACAGCGACTTCAGGAAGCGAAAACCGCGACGTCAGATGACGCCATCAACTTCGTCTGCACGGCCGCCCCGCTGCGGGAATGGCTCGAGAAGGATGACCGACCAGCGGCCGGGGCAGCCGCCGGTGAGATGAAGACAGAATGCCGCGGTGACCCTGCTCACCCGGTGCAACTCGTGTGGGACGTGTGCAATGGCCTGAAGCACGTCGAACGGCGTCGAACATCGGTCCAGACTGAGACTATTGATACAGGCGCACAGCGCGGCGGTGCCGGATTGAGAGGTAATCCTCCCTTCACGCTCCGAGGCGGGCCGGTTGACGTGTTCATGATCGAGGTGAACGGTCGGTGGGAGAGGCTCTCCGATGTCGGAGCGCGCGCATTAGCGGCTTGGGAGAGAGTTCTTACGAAGCACGGACTTCCAGTTTGAGCGAAGCGAGCTACAGGTTGGGTTCGCCATGCGGCGCTGGTTCGCGGTGAGCCCAGTGACCGGGAGCGTTCCCCAAGCCCGTGACCCAGTGAACCGTGCGCCCGCAGTCGGAGCAATGAAGTACGAGCCGGCCTAGTTCGCGGTCGAGGCCAGCTTTTACGTTCAGTAGTTCGAGGCGGAGCATCTTCGCTTGGAGGGTGACGGGGTGTGACCCATCGAGGCCGGTAGCGATCGCCTCGTCGACGAGTGCGTCCGCCTTCGCGGCCTGCTCTGCAACGATTCGGACCGCTCGCTCAAGGATGTGGCGTTCCCGCTCGGGCATCCTCTCTAGGGCGGTTCCCGATCGGCGCCGTTCTCGGCGGTGGGTAGACTCTCGCGCAGCGCCCGAAGCATTTGGACACGTTGTAGCTTGTCCCTGAACTGCTCCTCGAGATCAGCGATCTTGTCGCGCTGCTCGGTTATCTCCTCGCGGACCTTCTTCAATTCGACGGCCAACGGCTCGTCCGCATCAAAGAGTCCGCGCGACCGGGTGTCCCTGCTGAGAGCCTGCTGGTAGCCCTCATGGATGGCGAGCGTCCTCTGTGCTTCGAGGTACGGCTCGAGTTGCGCGTAGGTTTCTGCTAGACGCATGTTGACCGCTTCACGCGCGCTCCAGGATGGAGATTCCTCGAGGAGTGCTGCCCGGATCTCCTTCTCGTAGAGCTCCCAGATGGCGGCCTCATCCTTGGGTTCCTTCACCATCCGCCTCCCTTCAAGCCTGGTGAGGCGAACGATACGCCCACCCGTTGGCGCCTCAGCCGTTGGGCACGCGTTGGGCACATCACATCCGTTTCACCCGTTTCCGACGTTCCAACGGGTTCACCTGTCACGTCCTCTGACCAGCGCATTCGATGGATCCGCAGGTCAGCGGCATGGCGGTCGTCATGCCTGCCGTTCCTTGACGCGGAAGAGGCCAGAGGTTCGAATCCTCTAGCGCCCACGAGCAAAGCCGCAGGTCAACCCACCTTTTCGCCGGTGGCTGACCTCTTCCTGAACGCAGAAGGACGTGTATATCAAGGGATCGATCGACCTCTTGTGCGACTCCGTGCACGCGGGCATGAGCATTTTGCGCGACCGTCTCGCTGAAAGGATCTGAGCCATTCAGGGGTCCAACGCAGCGACACATTCGTCACCTCCAATCGATGGATGCGAAGAACTCCGATCATCTTCCTGGAGGGACTGATGTGAACGGACGCCTCATAGCTTGGTGACCTGGCAGTCGAGGCTCCCATCAATTCTCGGCGTCGCGGCCCGATCCACCGGTCCCTTGGAGTCCGCCTCGACCTGCAGCCGCCTACAGCCGTCCCGTTCGACCAGTAGGGATATGCTGGCGCCGAGGACGAGGGACCAGAAGAACGGTCCCAATCCGGCGAGCGTCAGGTTCGAGAGCGCGATCGCGAACGCGAGGATCGGGCCCAGGACCAACGGACCGCGCGTGATCTCTCTCAGCGCGCTCACGAGGGCTCCGATCAGGGCCAACCCGGCCATCGTGAGTAGCAATGTCGACGGCACCAGCACCGCGAGGTCAGCGGCCGTGCCGGCAAAGAACGCGATCAACAGGCCCGCAACAACCGGTAGGTAGACGGCCCGGTAGCGGATCGCCGGCAGACCGGCCCCTGGTCCGGCCGTTAGCAGCACTGGCGGGAGCGCCAGCGAGACCGCTATGGGACCGAAGAGCGAGCCGACGATCGTTCCGGCCCCGCTCACGATGTCGATCGCACGCTCTGGGGGAGTGAAGCCCTGCGTCCGCATGTAGATAAGTGAGGGGATGTTCGACTGCACCGTTAGCAGCGCGACGAGCACCGGCGTTGCGGTAACGATGGCGCTGAGCGAAAACGACGGGGGTGCGAGCTCGAGGCTCGGCAGCGTGAACGAGCTCGGGAAGGCGCCGAGTTGGCCGGTAACCGCCGCCACCACGAGCCCGGCGAGGAATGCCGGCAGAATCGGTGGGACACGCGTGCCGAGCACGCGTTGGCTCAGGAGGTACGCGAACAGCGCGCTGCCCACCATGAGCGGCACCTCGTACGGGAGGCGGTTGCCATCGTGCGAGGTGCTCAGGAAAGTGAACACGTTCACGACGAAGGGCATCACCGCGCCGGCGATCAGGCCGTACACGATGGGTGCGGGGATCCAGGCCGCGATCCGACGGGTGAGCCCGAACACTGCCGCCACCAACACGATCGCGCCCGCCAGCATTGAGGCGCCGGCCAGATCGGCGAAGCTGAGAGTGTCCCCGAGGGACACGAAGAAGATGATCGCGAAGATGTTCCCGGTGATGAGCAGGGGCTGTTGCAAACGGACCGTCAGGGCGAGCGCGATGAGCGTGGGGAGCCCGTAGAGCACCGCAATCCAGCCGCTCGTCTGGGCGTCCGTCAGGTCGAGTCCCTCAGGACCCGCCGCCGTCAGGACGATCCCCAGCACCGCGAAGAAGACGATGAAGACGGGGATCGAAGCGATCAACGCCGGCAGCGATCGCCGCAGCTCCCCCAATCTCTCCGCCATGACCCTCCCCGGCAACGCGTACGGGAGTCGGAAGACAACGAAAGGCCGCGTACTCGCGGCGGCCGCTGCCTCGTTGCCTCGCGATTATTGCCAGGGAGACCGGCCGCGGCATTCACGTTGACCAAAATTGACGGAACGGCCGGACGAGGCGTCGGTCGATGGAATCCAGGGAACTCGGCGCGCCGGCCACGTCTCTGGTGGCCCTGGTGGTTTGAGCGTTACAAGGACGGCAGCGGTCTCGACACGATGCCCACCAAGGCGAGAGAGGGTGCGGAGGCTCGCAGCGAGGGTCTCCACCACCCCGACCACGTCTTCCGGGCGTGAAACGAGGAGTCTAGGCGCAGCCCTCGATGTAACGAACCTGCTCATCGAATCCCGAACGAAAGGACGTCACGCTGCGTCGGTTGGTCTCAAAGATGATCAAGAGGCCATCCTCGGGTCGGGGATCGAAAATGAGGTAGCTGCCGCGATCACCCAGGTAAGGATGGAGCTCGTGTTCGAGCTCATCGCCGTAGGCGTCTTCGACTTCCGAGATTGGATTCCCCACTCCAATCTCGGTATCTGTTTGGATCGCCGACTCGGTCCCTATGTCGATCCGCACCAGCTCTCGTCGGCTGAACATCAGGAAAAGGTCGTTGGGGCCGCCGACCAACTGCCCGTATCGACACTGAGGGGAAAAGTCCGATGAGACATCGACTTCCATCCCCGTCGCACGCTCGACATCGTCGACGTGCATTCCGATCGTCATCGATCCGAGCCCGTCGAGACGAAGCTCATCTGCCTCGGTCACCGGAGTGGGGACGGTGGCGGTCGGGGACGCGCTCGGATCGCCGGTACCGCTTGAAGTGGGAGTGGATGAGTCTTCGGCAGGTAGAGATCCAGAGACCTCTGTCTGCTCGATCGGCCCGGAAGGAGAATCGTCCTGAGTGTCCGACAAGTAAATCGCCCCCCCGACGACCACGCCGCCGAGCACGAACCCGATCATGAAGGCGACGAACTTGTTCACTCCGCTCTCCCTGCAAGTGGATGATAAATCCGAGGCCGGTCCTTCGGGACAATGCCGAGTTCTCCCCGGGGCCGAGGGCGGGACGAGGCGGCGCTCACTGGAATCGAAAAGAACCCAACAGGTTCTCGGGATCCGAGCCCCATTCCTCGGATGCCCGTTCCTCCAGCGATTGCGACCCCACTAACCGACCGTACGGCGGCCGGCAGTGAAGCCAGACCCAATCAGGCGAGCGCTTGGGCCGCTTTCATGTTATCGCTCGTGATCAACACGGCGCGGTTCTTGGTCGCGAGGTACAGCAGCTGGATGTTCACGCCGGCATTGGCGACGATACGGGCCGACTCGCCCATCGCGCCGGGCCGGTCGACGGCATCCGGTGGTGTCTCCCAGATGAGCGGCTCGGCCTCGCCCTCGACCTTTATGCCGGCGCTTTCCAGCGCCGTTCGCGCAGCCGTAGCGTCCTCGATGAGGACGTGCCCGATCGCACGCCCCTCGCTGGTGACAACGCACAACCCCTCGATGTTGATACCGGCCTTACCGAGCGCCTCGCCCAGGTCGGCGAGGGTCCCGGGTCGGTCCTCGAGGGAGACGGTTAGGTCCTTCATTGCACTCCCCCCTCCGATTGGATGAACTCTCTCTACTCTCGGCGGACGTCCTCGGTCAAGTTCGACGGTTGAAGTGTCGCGGTCGGGCGTTGCTACTTGCGGTAGACACTTCGAGGCGGTCAGGCGTTCATGACCGTCGTGGACGACAGATCGGACGCAGATGATTCTCTGGAGGGTTGGGCGTCATACTTCTGGCGCCGCGTGAGATACCTCGGAGGTGAGGGTGCGCAAGCTAATCGTCAGCAACCTGATCTCGCTGGACGGCTACGCGTCCGGTCCCGACGGCGACGTGATGGCGCTGCCGTTCGACACGTCCTTCAGTGACTACAACCTCGAGCTCATGCGGGCTGCCGACACCCTGGTCTCCGGCGCCACGACGTACCGCGAATTCGTGAGCTATTGGCCTAAGGTGGTCGACAACCCCGCCCAGCCCGAGGTCGAGCGGGCCATCTCGAGCCGGCATCGTGAGCTGGAGCACCTGGTGATCTCCGACAGCATGACTGCGGAGGAGACCGGCCCGTGGCGTGAGAACACCAGGATCCTGCGCCGGGATGAGGCACGGGACGCCATCGCCGAGGCCAAGGGAGGCAAGGGAGGCACACTGCTGGTCTTCGGCAGCCTGACGACGTGGAACGGCCTGCTGGCCTCCGCCTTGGTCGATGAGCTGCACATGATGGTCGGCGCTGGTGTCCTGGTCGAGGGCGTTCCCGCCTTCTCGGTCCGGCCGCCAGGCCCGATGCGGCTGACCAGCGCGGGCCAGCTCGGCGACTCCAACATCGCGGTGCTCGTGTACTCGCTGAGCTGACTTCAACCGTCGGTCGTGGCCGACCAGCTTTCCGCTGGATCTGGGTGACGTGTTGTGGACGACCGTCGGACGGCCAGCTAATGCGAACCGGGTGGTTGGATGGACGCTCACGAACTGGGAAGGAGGAAACCGATGCGATTGACGAGCACGACGATCGTCACCGTCGACGGAGTGATGCAAGGACTCGGCGCGCCGGATGAGGACCGCCGCGGTGGGTTCGAGCGCGGGGGATGGGTCGCGCCGCTGTTCGACGACGAGACCATGACGCGTCTCAACGAGATCTACGAGCGCGCGGATGCGTTCCTGTTCGGCCGGCGGACTTACGAGATCTTCGCCGGCTCCTGGGGAACGTGGGACGATCCGGGCGACAGCCCCGTCTGGGCTGCGTTGAACACGCAGCCCAAGTACGTCGCATCGACCACGATCACCGACCCGCAATGGGCGAACACGACCGTTCTCTCCGGTGACCTTGCGGCGGCCATCGGCCAGCTGAAAGCCAAGCAGGGAGGGGAGCTGCAGGTGCACGGCAGTGGCGCCCTGGTTCGATGGCTACTCGATAATCAGCTTGTCGACGAGATCAACCTATTCGTCTGCCCCGTGGTTGTCGGCCAGGGCACGCGGCTGTTCCCAGAAACCGGCCCGGATATCGCGCTCGAACTTTTGGATTCGCGGGCCACTCCGAACGGGGTAACGATCCAGGTTTACCGGCCCACCGGGCGCCCGCGATATGCAACCGCCACGACGTGAAGCACGTCACAGAGAAGTCTGATTCGAAGGCGTCGGAGGACCGCACATCTCTCTTGACATTCACCAAGAACCTCAGCAAACATTGAGGCAATCGTGGTCGAGATGTCTCTGGTCGAGCGAGCAGCGATCCATGGAGTGCTTGCCGACCCACATCGCCTAGAGATCGTCGACGAACTGGCGATGTCCGATCGGTCCCCCTCCGAGCTGGGCATCTCGCTCGGGATCGGTTCGAACCTGCTCGCTCACCATCTGCGAGTCCTGGAAGAGGCGGGGATCGTCGAACGGCTCGCTTCGGCGGGAGATGCCCGTCGGCGGTACGTCCGCCTGGTTCCCGATGCGGTCTCCGTGATCGCGGAGCCAGTGGCGACGTTGGTAGCGCGGCACGTCTTGTTCGTTTGCACGGCGAACTCCGCTCGATCTCAGCTCGCCGCCGCGGTGTGGAACGCGCGGCACGACGTGCGCGCATCGAGTGCCGGGACCAGGCCGGCCGAGCGGGTCCGTCGCGAGGCGATCGAGGCCGCGGCCCGAGCCGGCCTGAACCTCCGAGGGTCGCGAACCAGGTCGATCGACGAGGTGACCGACGACCCCGATCTGGTCGTGACGGTGTGCGACATCGCACACGAACAGGTTCGGTCGCTTTCCGCAGACGCCAAGCTCCTGCACTGGTCCATCCCCGACCCCGCCCGCAGTCGATCGCCTTCCGCGTTCGACCGCGCGCTGGGCCGGATCACCGCGCGCGTCGAGATCCTCGCCCCGCACGTCCGTTCCCCCCGTCGACCGAGGAGGTGTCGTCGATGAGCCTCACCGATCCACTCACAGCGGCTCCGCTCGAGATGCGGCCGTTGATCAAAGGCGTGGCCGATCGGCTCCTCACCGACTTCTCGGGGATCTTCGCCTCCGAGACGATCCAGCGGTACATGGCCGAGTCCTGGGATCAGCTGTCCGGATCCAAGGTCGCGGCGTTCATCCCGCTGTTCCTCGAGCGCTTCACCCGACAGCGCTTGCGGGCGCTGGCTCGTATCGAGGGAACGCTCACCGACGCGAGGCCGATGGTCGTGTTCCTTTGCATTCAGAACGCCGGACGCTCTCAGATGGCGGCGGGGTGGATGCAGCACCTCGGCGGCGAGAACGTCGAAGTGTATTCGGGATGTTCGGATCCCGCGAGCGTGGTGAATCCTGCCGCCGTCAAAGCGATGGCCGAGGTAGGCATCGATATCTCGAGCGAGTTCCCGAAGCCGTGGACCGACGAGGTCGTCCGCGCCGCCGACGTGATCGTGACGATGGGGTGCGGCGACTCCTGTCCGATCTTCCCCGGCAAGCGCTATCTCGACTGGGAGGTTGGCGACCCCGCGGGGCTTCCCCTTGAGCAGGTCCGCCCGATCCGCGACGAGATCGGCGAGCGGGTCCGTGGACTCGTCGAAGAGCTCGCCGTTCAAGGCAGCGGTGCGTGACAGGATGAACCCATGGGGGATGACTACGTGCGAGTGTTGCTGACGCAGTCCTGGGTCGAAGGCGAGATCGCCAAGGGCCGCCTCGAGTCCGAGGGCATCCCGGTCGACCTCAAGGGCGAGGGCCGCGAAGGTCCATATCCCGTGGGAAAGGCGGAGGTGTTCGTTCCGTCGAGATTCGAGGCGCAGGCTCGTCGGATCCTCGAGCAGATCGAAAGCGGGTCGGACGAAGCGTAGGCGTAGAAAATCTTGCATCGCGTGAGGCTCAGCCGACCACGCGGACGCCCTCCTTGTAGACCGCACGGATGCGCTCCGGCAGCTTCTCGAACTCGAAGGGATCGCCGTCGACCGCCGTGATGTCCGCGAGCTTTCGGCGCTCGAGCGTCCCCAGCTCGTCCCCAACTCCCAGGAGGTCGGCGGCGCTGGAGGTCGCGGCAACGAGCGCCTGTTCGGGCGTGAACCCGTTCTCTGCCATGAGCTGAAGCTCGCGAAGGTTCGTCCCGTGCGGCGCAACCGGACAGTCGGTACCCATCGCCACCTTGACGCCGGCGTCCGCCGCGAGCCGGAAAGCATGGATCTCGGGACGCCCCAGTCCGCGGAGCTTCTCGCGAACGGGCTCGGGAACCTTCGGGTCCTCGGCGAGCGCCTCCGTTGTGTCACCCGACGTAAGGGTCGGCACGAGCCAGGTTCCTCGGTCGACCATCAGCTCCGCAGCCTCGGGATCGAGGAACGTTCCGTGCTCGATCGAGCGCACCCCCGCTCGTACCGCTCGCTTGATCCCCTCGGGCCCGTGCGCGTGCGACATCACCCATCGTCCGAGATCTGCGGCGGTCGTGACGATCGATTCGATCTCTCGCTCTGAGAAGTGCGGCAGCTTGGGGTCGTCGGACGGGGACAGGAACCCACCCGTCGACGAGATCTTGATGACGTCGGCGCCAGCCCGAACGACCTCTCTCACCTTGGTGGCCACGCCGTCGACGCCGTCGCAGATCGGGTCTGGCATGCCGGGATAGGTGACGCCCCACCACGACATCGCGCCGCTCTGCAGCGAGCCGTCGCTATGGCCTCCGGTCATGCTGAGCGCCGTCACCGAGATCTGCATCCGAGGGCCGAGGAGAACACCGTCCTCGACCGCCTGTTTGAGACCGCGGTCGGCACCGCCCGCGTCGCGCACGGTCGTGATACCGAGCGCCAGTGTCCGGCGGAGGTTCTCCGCGATCGTGAAGAACCGATAGGAGAAGGGCCGATTCATCACGGCGAGCTCGTCGCGATCTTCGTAACGATCCGCCAGATGGATATGGCAATCGAACAGACCGGGTAGAAGCGTCGCGCCAGAAACATCGACCGCTTCGTCGCCGTCGATAGCGGTACCGACCTCGACGATCCGTCCGTCCTCGAACGCGACATCTGCCTCCGAGGCCGGCGCTCCGGTGCCATCGAATACCCGACCACCGGACAAGACGACACGCATCGTCGGCTCCTCACTCGCGTTCCGCGCATACGCGGCGTCCACAACCTATCCCGCGCGGCTGGCTGTCGCTTACGTCCCCTTTGCGTCGTTGCTTTGCGTCGTCACTGAGCCCCCTATCCTCGCAAGGTGCCGAGGCGATCCGTTCGACTCACCGTTCCCGGGGACGACCTTCGAGCGGTGTTCGCCGACATCCGGGCCAAAATCGGGATCCCCGAGTCGTTTGCACCAGAAGTGCTCGACGAGGCGGCGGCCTCAGCCGCGGCTCCGAACCTTCCCGACACCGATCTCATGGACGTCCCGTTCGTAACCATCGACCCGCCGGGCTCGAGGGACCTCGATCAGGCGCTTCACTTGGAGTCCCTTCCTCGAGGCGCGTTCCGGCTCCGATACGCCATCGCCGACGTCGCGGCCTTCGTTCGGCCAGGCGGCGCCGTCGACGCCGAGGCGCATCGGCGCGCGGAGACCGCGTACAGCCCTGACCACCGAGCCCTGCTGTACCCGCCGGTGCTCTCCGAGTCCGCGGCGTCGCTCATGCCGTCGGGACCACGGCCCGCGATCGTGTGGCGAATCGACGTGAACGCGGACGGCCAAACCGACGACGTGGTCGTCTCGCGGGCGACCGTTCAGAGCAGGGCTAAGATCGCGTATGCAGAGGTCCAGTCGGCGCTCGACGCCGGCACGGCCGACCCCATGCTGGCGATCCTTCCTCGGATCGGCCACGTGCTCCAGGAGGCCGAACGCGACCGTGGCGGCTCGAGCTTGAACGTCCCGAGACAGGAGGTCGTGTCGAGCTCGAAGGGGTATGACCTCTCGTTCGAGGCGCCCTTACCGGTAGAGGGTTGGAACGCGCAATTGTCGCTGTTGACGGGCCGCGTGGCGGCCGAGCTGATGCTACGCGGCGGTGTCGGAATCCTCCGAACGATGCCGGCGCCCAAGTCGGGCGAGGTGAACCGGCTTCGCCGCGTCGCCGCCGGGCTCGGCATCGACTGGCCCGCCGAACGGCCGTACGCGAAGCTCCTGCAGGTACTCGACGCGAGTGGTTCCGAGGCGGATGCGGTATTCCTTCAGGAAGCCACCGTGCTGTTTCGGGGCGCCTCGTACGAGGCGTTCGACGGAACCGCGCCGGAAGAACGGACGCATGCCGCCGTCGCGGCACCCTACGCCCACGTCACCGCCCCGCTCCGGCGGCTCGTGGATCGTTACGCGCTCGAGGCGTGTCTCGCCGTCGCTTCCGGCGTGGCCGTGCCCGCATGGGTCAAGGACGCGCTGCCTCGGCTGCCCGACGAGATGCGCGAGGGCGTGGATCGAGGCAACCGCCTCGAGCGGTCGATCGTGGACGCCGTCGAGGCGTCGGTCCTCGCGCCGATGGTCGGCCGTGAGTTCGACGCGCTCGTCGTAGACCTTTGGAAGGGTAGTAAGGGAGAGGTCACGATCCGGAGCCCCGCCGTCGTCGGCCCCTGTGACGCGGCCACGCAGCTCGGAGCTCGCGTCCGAGTCCGCCTCGAAGAAGCCGACCTCGCGAAGCAGACGATCCGCTTCACCCAAGTAGGTGGGAGCAGCACCGAGCGCTAGAGCCGTCTGCCGGCTATGACGGCGTGTCGCGGCTCTCCTCTTCTTCCTCGCGTCCCGCGTGGTGCTCCTGTGGGCCTTTGTACTCGCGCATCGCCTTCAGCTCGGCGTCGTCGGGCAATGCCTCGGTCATAGGCTCGGCTGCTCCTGCCGCCGTGGTCAGTTCCTCGAGGTGTTCGTTGATCGATCGGGCGAAGCGATAGCCGCGGCGCTTGGGACCGGCCTCCGGCGGTTCTCGCCCTCCCTCGAGGAACGACAACTGACCGTTGGCGAACCGAACCGCCTCGAGCTCTTCTTCGCTGAGTCCCATTTCTTTGTCGCCTCCTGCCTTCAGCACGTCGCTGACCATCTCGAATAGGACTGGGTAGTTCAGGCCGCCGGGGTCCCAGTGCTCGTCGCCCGGCATCTCGATGTGGCCGTAGACGCCAGGTTCCCTCCGCCACAGTCCGGCTTTCCGGCGGTAGTAGTCGTCGGTCGCGGCCGGAAGCCGATCGACTCGCAAGGGCCAGCTCTGGTGGTCCGGTCTCTTCAGTGCCGTGTTGACCAGTCCCCGTCGGTGGAGGAACGCCATGAGCGCTACGAGCGCGTCGAGGATGTCCGGTCGGGGAAGCCAGACCTCGATCCTGCTGTCGGCCTGGATCTCGATCTGAACGGCGTGGTGATCCTGCTCATCGGTCGCCTCGCCTCGTGCCCACGTCGGTTTGTGCTGACCGATGATGAGCTCGCCTTGGTAGATGCCGACCTGCCACTCCGTCGGGTAACGAAGAACGGGGATGTAATGCTCGGCCACCTGCGTGGTGTGCTGCACGAGGTCCGGGCGGTCATCCTGCCGGCGGTAGAACGGTAGCTGCGGAAACCGGCGCACGGGGATCAGTCGCCCCTTCGGCCCACGGAGCCTGCCGTAGAGCCATCCGTCGATGAGTTCGTGCGTCATGCCTGTCTCATAGGTGTTCCCTCATCGGCGCCGGGTCAATACCCCAACGCGTCTATGAACGCGCGTGAGTCCATGCGAGGCCCTTCGCGGTGAAGGCGCCGCGCATGTTCTGCATCCCGGCGACCCGGGCACCCGTAGCGGCCGTTCTTGCGCGCGGGCCGAGCGACTGTTGGTGAAGTCTGGCGATCTCGACTACGCGAGCAGGTCGTAGCGCCAGTCGTTGCAGCGCATGAAGTTGCCCTTGGGGTACTCGAACTCGTGGTCGCCCATCAGCTCGAACCCGACCTTGCGACAGATCGCGTTCGACGGTGCGTTGTCGAGCGACGGATACGCGTGGACGTAACGGAGCGTGCGCTCGGCCCGCGCGATCTCGATCAGCTGGCGTGTCGCCTCACTTGCCACGCCTCGCCCCTGAAATCCGGGTAGCACCGACCAGCCGGTCTCCCACACCTTCTCGCCGAGCCACTCGCGCTCCCAGTAGCCGACCCACCCGGCGCTCTCGCCGTCGACGACGATCCTGTATTGGCGAGAACTCGGCAACTGGTACCTCGCCTGACGTTCGCCGATCTTCTCGGCGTCCTCGGGCCCACCGACGTGCTCGGTCATCTCTGGGACGCCGAGGAGCTGTTGAAGGAGCGGCTGGTCTCGTTCGCTCCAGGGTTCGAGCCGGATCGACGGCCCGACCCGATCACTCCGTTCCGACACGGTTTCGAGGGTACCGGCGTTGGGATCAGCGGAGCGTCGGGGGAGCGTTCGCGTGCGGCCGATTCGGGGTACGCCTCGAGCATGACGCCGTATCGGCCGTTCTGGACTCGGATCCCTATCGAGTTGCTGCTCATCGTCGTGGTTCTCACGCTCGTCGCCTGCCCGAACGGAGGTGGTGGCGGCAGCGGCGGCGGATACTAACGAGGTACGTGGCTCGGACTGCTGAACCGCACTCTTTTCGCGAACCGGGCTACAGTTCCTCGAAGTTCTGGATCCGCCGCTCGACCTTCGACAGGCGTTTGTCGAAGTCCTTGAGCTTTCTCTGCTCCTTCTTGCCCTTCCGTCGGCGAACGAGGAACCAGAAGGCCGTCCCGACCATGCCTCCGCCGACGATCCCGCCGACGATCCGCTTCCCCCACGCGACGGGCGCGGGGAGCATCGCCTCGAGCTGGCGAACCTCTCCGTCGAGGCGACGCCTCGTAGCCTCGATCTCCCTCACCGTCGAATCTGCTGTTTCGCCCACTCCACATCCTCCTTCAGCGTCTCCTTGGTGCGCTCGGCCGTCGCACGGGGGGTCTTCATCGATGCTCGGCCGACGATGACGGCCACGAGCGCGATCAGCAGGAACAGACCGGCGACGATCAGGTTGGCGAGCCAGTTCGGCAACACGATCGCGAGCGCGGCCGCGAGCGTCATCCCGAGGAATCCGATCACGAACAGCGAGAGCACCCCGGCGGCGACGAACGCGCCGACCCCTCGCGCCCGGGCCTTTGCCGCCTCGCTCATCTCCTGCTTGGCGAGCTCGATCTGCTGTCGAACGAGCAGCGACAGGTCGGCCGCGATCGCGCGCACGACCTCGGCGATGCCGAGGCGCTTCTCCGCTGTCGACGAGCCAGCCGTTCCCGCCGTGTCGCTCAGTTCACCGTTGCCCGTCGCGTCGAAGCTCACGTTGACCTCCTCTTCCTCTCATCGTTCTAGCGGCATGACTCGCCGCGTCGTCCAGTTGATACCCCATGATGAAGCGTCCGAGCGTTTGCGGCACGGTCGACCCCCAGGTGAGCCGCAGCGCGACCGGTCACGGGCGGATCGGGAGCGGCAGCGCGCCGGCGAGCTGGTCCCCACGGCGAACGCGCAGGTTCCGTCCGTCTGCGCGGACGAAGACCGAACCCTCTCCGTGGATCGACCACGTGTCGGCGAGGCGAACGAGCATGGTGCTCTCGTCGATCCCGACTGCGATGCCCTCGGCTGGGATGTGGGTCAGGAAGTACTCGCGCACGTCGTCGCGGAGCGCATCCCAGTGGGGAACGACCCAAACGCCCGGCAGCAGCCGAAGCCCCGCGACCCATTGGTACTCGTCGATTTCGTCGGTCACGCTCTCGGGTGCTGCCTCGCCCATGAGGCATGCGCCGGCGCTGCACCCGGCGAGCGCGGCCCCGCGCTCGAGCGCATCGAGCAGGGCGCGACCGAGCGGCGTTCCGGTCACCGAGCCCGCTAGGTAAGCGGGATTGCCACCCGAGAAAAACATCAGGCTCGCGCGTTCGAGCTGATCGAACACCTCTCGCTTGAACGCGTCGCCGCTCTCCTTCACCTCTATCACACGTGCGGGGACGCCGAGCTCACCGAAGTGCTCCAGTCCCTTGTGCGCCCAGTCGGCGTACGTCTCACCCTCGGGCGCCGATGCGAGCGGAAGGATCGCCACGCTCCCGTCCCCGTTGGCCTCGGAGAGAATCAGGCGTTCGGCGTCCCCAGCCCACGGCTCGAACTCGCCCGACCCCAGGAGTGCTATCGGGCCCCAGGTGGTTGCGCTCACGGGTCCTCGCGTACCCGGTTAGGCGCGGTCGGAAGCCTGGACCGTGGGCGTTCGAAACCACCGAAACTGCCCGTTGGCCAGCGCAGATTGGTCTTGCGCCGGAGGGCATCCGGGTGCCACACTTCTGCGCGAACGTCTGAGCCGCAAGGCTCGGCGATGGACGGCGGCGCGACGCGGGCACGCGCCGCCGTCTCCTTTTATGTGGTGCTACCCTTGCCGCCGCGGGCGCGTAGCTCAGTGGGAGAGCGCTTGCTTCACACGCAAGAGGTCGCAGGTTCAAAACCTGCCGCGCCCACCACGTAGTCGCAGGTCAGCGGAGTAATCCTGACCGATCGATCTTCAGGGAGACCACGAGCGCGCACATGCGCGCACATCAGGAGCGCCTTGCGGACTCTCTTGAGCCACGGCGAGCCAGACGACCGGCTCTTGAGTCGCGCCGAGTCGACTCCGATTATCACGGTGATGGAGAATTCCGCCGAGATACAGGAGTACTCCGGTGGCTGATCTCGGGTCCCTCCGAATTGGGCGTGTGATCGTTCACGAGGTCCCATATCGACTCGTCGACACTGAAGGAGTAGAGCCGAATCTGAGCGACGCTGCGCCACCGCTCAACGCAGAGCTGAAGAACTATTTCCGGGAACGCATCCGGGGGTCGCTTCGGAGGGCTGCGTTTGACGTCCTCTTCGATGCGAACTCGACATCACCTATGCCCGAACTGGTGGGGGCCCTGCTAGCGGGCAGTCAGCGCCTTGTTTCAAGGTCAAAGAAGATGGCGCAACACCTCAACGCCGTGCAGACGGGGGCTAACTCGGGCGGCCTGCTCGTCGTTGCCACTGGATCCCTGGAAGGAACCGCATCGGTGGCCGTCCTCAAGCTTGAGAAGGAGCAAGGTGTTCGAGTACGCGAGGCCACGGTAAGTGGAAAGCACACTCTGAGCCTGCAGCACATTCGAGAACTCATGCTCACTGAACGGACGCGGGTCTTCAAAGCTGGGTTGTTCTGGCAGGATGGGGATGTAGTCGTAGGTCTCGTCTCGGACAATCAGATCCCGGGTTCGGCCGTCGCTGATTTCTTCCTACGGAAGTTCCTGGGATGCACGCTGAGGATGGCACCAGACGTCATCACTAGGCGGTTCGTCGATGCCACAGAGAGTTTCATCAACGATGACGTACTGGACCCCAGCCGCAAAGCGCGATATCAGATTGCTCTACTGAGCGAAGTGTCGAGAGCCGTAGATCGGGTACAACCTCGAAACTTCGCGATCGAGCACTTGGAGGTCGAGGACCAGGACCGTTATCTGGATGCGCTACGCAACTGGGAGATACCGATTCGCGCGTTCCCGAAGAACCTGGAGCTCGTGAAGTCGCGTATTCAGAAGATGCGTCTCGATTTCGAGAGTGGTCTGATACTGCTGGCCCCGCCCGAGGTCGCCGAAGACAAGCTCAAGATTGAGTCGCGGCCGGATGGTCGAACGCGAGTGGAGTTTGAGGACGAGCTGAAGGGCATCTCCGGCCGCCGATAACCAGTGACTGACATTGATGCCCTTCGCGAACGATATCTGTCGGACTACGCCAGCTACGAGGAGTTGGCGAGCCACGTCCGACGCATCTTGGAGGGCGCCACTCGCGAAATCGGCCTAGTTTGCCGGTTTGAGTCACGCGCCAAGACGATCGACTCGTTTCTGAAGAAGGCGATTAGGAAAGGCTACGGGGACCCCAACCGAGAGATTCGGGACAAGGCCGGCGTCCGTGTCATTGCGCCCTTCTACTCTAATTTGGGAGAGATTGCAGGCTTTATCAGAGACCGGTTCAATGTCGACCACTTCGAGAACAAGCGGTCAAGCCTTGCCTACAACGAGATGGGGTACCTCGGCCAGCACTTCGAGGTGCGGCTCAAGGAGAGCGACCTCTTGGATACGCCGGAACTTACCGAGTTGCCTTGTGAGATCCAGCTCCATACGTCTGCGGAGACGGCTTGGGCGGCCGTGGCTCATGATCTTGTCTACAAGCCACCCGAGGGTGCGCTGCCTCCACCCGAGGAACACCAACGCTCCGTCTATCGCCTTGCCGCGTTCGTCGAGGTTTTCGATGAGGAGGCTGATCGGACTCTGAGAGCGGTGAGTTCCCGGGACCGCTACGGCGAGGCTAGGATGCTGCTGGCTCTGGAGAGGCCCTTCTACCGGCTCTTCGCTAAGCCATTCGACTCAGAGCTTTCCATACAGGTGCTCTCAGTCCTGGCTCAAGTCTATGACCCTGAAGAAACACACCGGTTTGCAGGAATCATCAACGAGTTCGTTGCGCGGAATGAGTCGAAGCTGCGAGACCTCGACAAGGACTACCGCAATGACGAGCGCCGTCACCCGCTGCTCTTCCAGCCCGAAACGATCGCTGTGTTTGAGCGACTTGAGACCAAAGCCATGGCGCTTAGGGCCGCCTGGACCGAAGCTCTCCCCGAGGAACTACTTGAAGGGTTGGCGGATGTCTGGGGTGAGGACTCGTGACCTGCCGAGGCGACGCTTTGGTCTGAGGCGGCCGGAATGGAGGTCTCGCACCGATCTCACCTGAGGGCTTCCTCGAACTCGATCTCGTGCTGACGTGTCTCGAGGTAGGGCGGGAGTTTCGCGTCTGCAGCCGCACGGCCGGTCGAGCGGCGACCCACCGCGAGGATCTTCCCCATGTTCCACTCGGCTTGCCAGTCGGCCATGACGAGATCCTTCGTCGCCGACTCGGGATACTCGGTGAGTTCCTTCGCGAACCTGATCGTGAACCCCCGCGCGTCCATGTCGCCACGGCTGGCTGGCAATCGTTTGAGCCCCTGCCGATACAGAGGCGGCATCAGAGCCTCGACACCCGTTTGCTCATCCCACTTGTTGCGCTGCGTCTGATGCTGGATCACTGCCGCGCCCCAACGTCGCTGCCAAACGCGGAAGTGGTCGTATTGGATGAGGTGCTTGAACGCCGAGTTCCCCTCGATGACCCAGCACCGGATCGCGTGATGAAGCTCGACCGAGAGCGCCTGCCACTCCTGCATCAGCCCGGACAGGTCGTGCCGTGACGTATCCCACTGGAGAAGGTCGCCGGCCTTGAACCGCGCCGAGCGAAGTCCTCGGATCAGGTAGCGCACCTTCGTCTCCGGCTGGATCGCCCACCACTCGACGCCCCAGAAGTTGCCGGCGGACGGATCGATCGTGCAGTAGTCGACGAGTCCCGACACTCCCTCCGGCCACTGCATGAAGCCGCGCTCTGAGTCGTAGCACCCTGGCGCGAGGATGCCGTCGCGATCGACGCCTCCGTCGAGCCACGCCGGGTCGACCAGCGCGCCGGCCGGATCCACGTTCTCCTGTTGGTACACGAGACGGAACTTCCGAGCGTTGGACGACCGTTCCGCTTGGAGCTCCGACCACGGCAGCCGTTCGGCGTCGAGGAGGCAGCCGTCTTCGCGCGCATCCCACTGCCGATGCGATCCGTTCGGCAAGGCGACGTCGCACGTCGCCTCGTGATGCGCGGGGTACTTCACGTGAGTGTACTTGCGGCGCGCGACGCCATCATCGTCGGCGTAGCTCACGTCAAGCCGGCTTCGATACAGATCGTCGGGGCCGAGACGCTGACCGACGAGAAGCAGCGCACCGCCCGGCTCTACGCGAGTCTCAGCTTCGTCCTCGAACCATCTGCCAAGTTCCGTGCGAACCTCTACGGAGCGCACGAGCGACGTCACGACCAGGTCGTCCCATAGCGCGAGCTCCACGCGTTCACCGAGGAATCCCGACTCGCGAGATGCCGCCTGGACGGTCGGTTCCTTCTCGGATAGGTCGATCGCCTCGAGCTGTTCGACGATGAACTCGTCGGCCTTCCAAGCGATGCCCTGCTGTCGTGGCTTGAACCGACCGAAGGCTTGAACGAGCGACAGCTCCGCCCGGCGTTGCGTCGCCTTGTCGTAGAACGGCCGCGGGGGCTCGAGCAGGCGCCGGATCCTCTCCACGTAGTGCGTCGCCGATCGGTATCCGAACGACCCGAGCATGATGCGGACGGCGCGCCCGCGCAGCGGATCGCACAGACCGCCGCCAGCGATCAACCAGGCCGGGATGTCGTGCGTGAACAGAGTGCTCTTGCCGGAGCCCGGCGGCATGTTCAGCACCATGTAGGAGCGGCTCGTTCGGTCCTGCAGGGCGTCCACGACACGCTCTGCGGCATCCCTGCGCCACGGAACTGGTCGCCGAAGGAGAAAGGTCTCGGCGAAGAGCGAGAAGTCGGCAAGCGTATCTCGGACACCACCGTCGAGTTCGTCCCACGTCTTTGGGTCGGGCTGCGCCTCGTCAAGACGCTCGCGCTCGGCGATCGATTTGGACGGCCCGACGCCTCGGTGCTTTCGCCAGCCCCATTGGCGCGACATGCCGACTTCGACGGCCGCCCGCGCAGCGCCCATCCCGCCAGCGACGAGAGCCCAGAACTGGCGCTCTTGAGCCGGCGTCGCCCGCCTAGGCAACGAACCGGCAAACCCTTGAGCAACGTGTCCGCGAGATCGGGGTAGCGGCGCGAGAAGGAGTAGAACCGGTCGGCAGGCCATCGCGATACGTCCTCGGGCTTCAAGGTCACGGTCCCGACTCTGTCGGGTCGTCCGTACGGGAAGCGGCGCTGCTCGTCCTCCTGCTGCCGCTGCGTTTCCTCGGCTTGCGCAATCTCCTCGCCGGTGATGCGTTGCACGGTTCGCCGCCCGTCGCTGTATGTAGTTGTGATCAATGCTCCGCGCGGCCCGAGGTTCTTCTCGGACCGACGAAGCACGTTCATCAGCGGCCGCGCGAGCTGGTATTCGTGATCCCGCCATGCGAGCAGCGCCGCGGCGCGTCGCAGGATGGCGTGGCCTTCGCCCGGACCGGCCGATTCGAGCTCGTCTATCGTCGCGTCGAACGCTTCACGGAGTCGCGGCGGAAGATCGGCGCCCATTCCTTGTGAGACGAGGTCATCGACTGTGTACTGCGACAAGTCGCCGAGCTGCTCGTGGAGCTGAGCGATGAGCGCGTCGCGCTCCTCCTGGTCTTCGGGGAGATCCCCGATCTCAGGGTCCGTCGCTTGAGTGAGTTCGAGGAGCTCACCCATCGCCTCGCGGTATGCGTCCTCGCTCTGTTGGGCGAGTTTGTCAGCGCCCGTCTGCATCGCTGTCCTCCTCGTCATCGTCGGTCGTGTCCGGCGGCTCGAACTCCGTTTCAACGCTCGGCGTCGGCGCGAGCCCGAGAAGCTCGTCGATGTGCTGGAGTCGCTGCTCGATCGTCAACTCGTCCTCGACGTCCCGGCCCAGGCTGCTTTTGTTGTCAAGGGATTCGCCCTTGTCACGCACGACATCCTCTTCGTCGACGTCGGGCGGCCAGGTGCGCTCAGTCACGCGCGGCCGTTCCTCTCGTACAGAGACCCGAGAGCCTTTTCGAGGTCGCGCAGGTTTAGGACGCGGGCAAGGCGCAGGAGCGTCCGCGTGGAGGGTCGTTCGAGGCTTCGCTCGATCCGACTGAGCTGGCCGGGATCCACGCCGGCCTCGCGCGCGACTGCGCGTAGACCGCGACCCTGGGTTTCTCGTGCCGTACGCAGTCGCTCGCCGCTGAACTTGGGCTCGGCTGTCTTCGCTCCCACCAAGCTGCTCCTCGATGTCCTGAGTTCGCTTGGCTGGGCGGAATCAGCCGTGGTGCTCGCGCCAGTTCCGGGTCCGGCGGAAAGACCCCTGGGACTACGTCCCTGCGCGCCGTGGTGCCTTTCTTATCACCGACTCCAGGCTTCGGTCAAGTAATGGCTGACAGGTCGCATCTGTGTTGACTCTCCCTCCACATCGGCTTAGGCTCCCGATATGACTCCGGCCCAATTGATCGGGCGACGACTTGCTGAAGCGAGACGCATGCGCGGTCTGACGCAGCGACAACTCGGCGAGCTTCTCGAGCCCTGGATTGGGAAGTGGGCCAAACAGCAAATCTCGGCGGCAGAGCTCGGGCGTCGGTCGTTCGCCGCTGAGGAACTCGTCGCTTTGTCCGCTTGCCTCGAGCAGCCGCTCGGCTTCTTCTTCCACGGCAACGGCGAAGCAGAGCTCGTGTTCTCAGGAGGACAGACGGTCTCGACACAGGATCTTCCGGCCATCATCCACAGAGGGGAAGTCGCGGGCACAATCGTCGAGCTCGAGGCGTTGGCTCGCGCAGGCGAACTCGCAAAGGACGCACTCGAATCCGTCCAGGCGATTACCCATCTGGCTGAGGCCCGACTTCGCGCGTCTTCCTCTTTGTCGGCCGAGGGTGAGGTCTATCGCGGCGCCCCGAAACGCACGACAACCAAATCTGGACCAAAGCGGAAGGGAGGAACGAGTGCCAAGAAAGTCTGACTATCCGAAGAAGCTCGACAACAGCCGGTGGCTCATCCGCTGGCGCGAGGGAGGTCATCACAGACAGCGGACGTTCGCGACAGAGCGAGAGGCAAAGACATACCTCGCGAACTTCACAGTCTCGCGGTCGCGCGGCGAAGTATTCGATTCGAGTCGAGGCCGCATGACGGTCGACGAGTGGTGGCCTCAGTTCCTCGCGAGCTTCGAGCATCCACCTCGTCCGACGACACTCGCCGCCTATCGCAAGTGGTTCGAGCTCTACATCGGCAGCGGAGGAACGTCGACGAGTCCGAAGGCACTTCCCCCTAGCGAGTCGCTCGGACGCATCCCGCTCAACGCGCTGACGCCCGAACGCGTCGCGTCATGGCGCGGTGCACTGCGGAACAGAGGAGCGGGGGAGTCGACCGTGTACCACGCGACGCAGCTTCTTCGAACGATGCTCAACCGGGCGATCGACTTCGACGTGATCGCTAGAAGCCCTGCGCGCGCTATCCGTAACCGACCACCGAAGCCACTCGCAGCTCGCGCGCTCGAGCCCGAGGAGCTGCGCGCGCTCGCGGATGCGCACCCCGAACGTTTCCGCGCGGCCGTGTACGTGATGGGGTTCCGCGGTTTGCGGATCGGTGAGCTTGCAGCATTGCGGACAGATGATCTCGACCTCATGCGCGGCGGGCTGCGGGTCGATGAGAACCTCGTCGAGGTCTCCGGCAAGGTCATCATCGGACCACCGAAGACGTCCGAGGGGAACCGGACAATCAGCCTGCCTCCGTTCCTCAGAGACATCCTCGCCGAGCATCTCGCGGCGTTCTCAAGCCCGACAAATCCCAGAGCGTTTGTGTTCACGTCGCCGGAGGGCGGACCGCTGCGCCCCGGCAACTACCGACGCCGAGTCTTCGATCCGGCCGTGCGCGCTGCGGGCCTGTCGTGGAGACCGACGCCGCACAACCTGCGAGATACGTGCGCGACGATGATGCTGACCGCCGGCGCCGATGTCGTCGAGGTTGCTCGGCTGATGGGCCACACCGATCCGTCCGTCACTTTGCGACGGTATGCGGCGGTTCTCGAGAGTCGACGATCACGTACCGACGAGCGGCTCGACGAGATGTACCACTCGACGGGAAGTGTGGCGGCGACGTCCGCCGATGTCGTCGAGATCGGGAGTGCGAGGTAATTGATGCTTCCCATGGATGCCATGCTGACATCGAGACAGGTGGTTGTGAGCGACCGCTCCGACCGTGAGATCACGGCGATTCACGAGGCGGGACACGCATTAGTCGCGTACGTCGTAGGGGTAATCGTCCATAAGGCGAGCATCGTTACCCGCGGCGATACAGCCGGGCGCGTGCATCACGATGAGCCGACAACGTCGACATGGCACCTGCCGGGGAGTAGCGCGCGGATTCGTGGTCGACCAATCAAGCATCGCCTCATGATCACTGCCGCGGGTGAGCAAGCGGAACTGGCGTTCGATGTTGACGGTGAGTCCGCGCGCATTCACGCGACTTTCGACAGGCGTGAAGAGGAACGGCTCCTCATGCAGCTAAAGACGGAGGACTTCGGTGAGGCATTCGACAGGGAGGGACGGCTGAGGCGCGATGCTTGGATGAAGGTTGGATATTGGCGAGACAGGCTTGCACTCAGCTCGCGGAGTGATTCGAGCAATGCTGTTCGACGCCATAGGGCAGCGATCGAAGCCCTTACCGCTGAGCTCATGGAGCACCTCGAGATTCGTACGGAGCACATAGTCAGCATCTTGAGGAGGAATGGCGTCGACGACGATCGAATCGTTGACTGAAACGGAGTAGGGGCTTCAGCGGAAGAGTGTTAGGGACGATACGTCAGACATCCTTGGTCTCGCGACCACGAACGCTGAATAGCGTTTCATCTGGCGCGTAATGACGTCTTTCCGAGTGCTACTCGGGCAACTCGAAGTCGTTGAACGATATGGAGTACACGGCGGCGCGACTCGACTGCTCTTCGACCTTCAGCCATTCCCAGTCAACCGAGATGCCAAGCGCGTCATCCTGTGATGCCGCGGAGAGAATCTCGCCCAGATACGCGTTCGCAAAGGTCCTCTTAGAGGGAGCCAGTTTCACCATGCGGGCCGCGCCAACGACGGCAGCCCCGACGAGAGCGGGGCCAAGAATGTCTCCGAGGGAAGCAGGACCGGCAGCCATTCCAATCGCCAGCCCGACTTCTTCGGGGAAGTTCTGAGAGTTCGACCTAAATGCCGGGATCGCGTCTGTGTAGAACGCCGCGAAGACACCCTTCACAGCCTCCAAGAGATTCGGAAGCGTGTCTTCAAGCGTGCCATTCTTGTAGGGCCAAAAGGCGAGGAAGCCATCTCCTGTGAACTTGTCGAACCAACCTCCTTTCTCACGGACGATGGCCCGCGCACTCTCGACGAAGGATCCGAGTACATCTGCGAACGCTCGGGCGCTAACCGCTTCCTTCATCAAGACCGTCGAAGACCGAATGTCGGCCGCAACAACGGCGACGTGTATGGGTCTTCCATCTTTCAGCGCAGCTCGGACGTCCGAGGCATACAGTTGACTCTCCCAATCTTTCGGCGCGTGGCGGTCGAAGAGCTTGATGTCGAGTGGAATGGCCTTTTCCGGCCTGCGCGGTTCAGGTACTTCGGAGCGACGTGATGAGGTGAACGTAGGTAACGTCGCGGCAGCGGCTAGATCTCTGCTGATTTTGGCCCAGACCGTACTAGCCGATTGGTTCAAGGCTGCACGAATCGGTTCGGTCATCGCTGCTGCCATCGCAGCCTGATCGTCCGCCATCTTCTTTAGGGCTGAGTGAAACGCCTCCTGTTGTGAGGCGGTCAGTGCGAGTCCATCAAGGAACGCGCGCATCGAGGTTGGCAAGGAACTCTCAGCTGGGCGTGGCTCGACGGCGGATTGGTCGTCCGGTGCCGTGGGGGCGGTTCTACGCCCCCGTCCCTTCGGCGCGGATTCCTTCTCG
The DNA here is from genome assembly GCA_035640355.1 of Actinomycetota bacterium. Taxonomy (NCBI): domain Bacteria; kingdom Bacillati; phylum Actinomycetota; species Actinomycetota bacterium. The sequence continues at coordinate 88,546 of DASQWI010000002.1, read as the reverse complement.
TCAGTCACGAATCAAACCCTGGGGTTTCCACGCCATACCTCAAGAGGCGCCTAAGCCATCGACCAGTGATCTTCCCGGCGACGCGACGCCCAACCCGACATCACTCGCAGCCGATCCCGTCGTTGTCGCCATCGAGGCCATAGGGATCAGAGCCGGTTACACGAATTGGCCCCATTACGTACCGTGGGCCGTCGCCTGTACCGCCAGCGCAGTCCACGTCGGGGCCAGGTGGAATGCACGGAGAGTAGCCGGCCGTGCAGCTCGGTTCACGGTCGTCATCGCCGTCACTCACTGTCGGGTGGTTGTGGGTCCGTGCGCGCGACACGTCGCCCAGACAACGATCGCCGTTGACCAGCCTGCTCCTCGAGACGACCGAGCGGTATTTTCCTTCGCGATCGGGCAGGCTCTCTCGGTAGGAGCCGTTGGCGGTCGTTCGGTCCTTGCCGACCGTTCGCCAGTTGCCCTCGCTCCTTCGCTGGATCTTCACGAGGCGGCGACGCTCGCATGCGTTGGTCCCATCTGGGACGTTCACCTGCCCTGTCGCGGCGAGATGGCCGCGCAGCCGCAGCGTGACATTGCTTCGATGCCGTTCGATGGGCTCCGGGTCGCCGTGCCCATCAACCACGAAGTTCGCCGCGCTCGTCGCGGTGCCACCTGGCGTCGTGACGCGGATCGGGCCAGTCGTCGCCGTCGTCGGCACCGTGGCGGTGATCTGCGTGTCCGAGTTGAAGACGAATGCCGCCGACACGTTGTTGAAGGTCACCGAGCTCACTCCGGTGAACCCGGTGCCGGTGATCAAAACCGTCGTTCCGACCGCGCCCTGGCTCGGGGTGAACGACGTGATGGTGGGGGCGGGCTGGACCGTGAAGTTCGTCGAGCTTGTCGCCGTGCCCCCGGGCGTCGTGACACGGATCGGGCCGGTCGTCGCCGTCGTCGGCACCGTGGCGGTGATCTGCGTGTCCGAGTTGAAGACGAATGCCGCCGACACGTTGTTGAAGGTCACCGAGCTCACTCCGGTGAACCCGGTGCCGGTGATGACGACGCTCGTTCCGACCGGGCCGCTCGTTGGGCTGAACGACGTGATCGTGGGGAGCGGCGACGGCGTCACGTCGAAGTTCGTGGCACTGACCGCCGTCCCCTCGGAATCCGTAACGTCGATGGGTCCGTCCGTGGCTCCGGCGGGAACGGTCGCCGTGATCTGCGTATCGGAGTTGACGGTGAAGGTCGCGGCGACGTTGTTGAACTCGACTGCGGTTACCACGGATGTGTCTTGAAAGCCGGTCCCGGTGATCGTCACCGAGGTACCGATCGGGCCGCTCGTTGGGTTGAACGATGTAATCGTCGGCAGCGCCGCGACGGCCGCGGGAGCGCCGAGAAACACGACAGCCAGGGCAACAACGAGGACAACACCGAGCGACCGAGCGTTCCTCACCACGATCACCTTCCAAAATCGTGCTGGTTGCCTCAGAGAGCATGTCGGCCGGTCGGCTGTCAAATCGCCATCCATCGAGCGCTTCAGTGCGACTGGAGGACGGGTCTCCCATGGGGCGCCGGCTCCGTGTGGGCCCAATGTCCCGGCGACGCGCTGAGTCCTGAGACCCAATAGGACGTCGAGGCTCCGCACGGCAGTCCCGAGAGAGTGTTCGAGCGACCTAGTCCAGCGCCAACTCCAGATCCCAGTTGGCCGACCGCATCTCGCTGTGGGAATAGCTCGGCCCGTCGTGAGTGCCGATCCTGATCTGATAGAACGACGCCCTCGGGACGTCGCGAACCGTGAACGCGACTTCACACCCAGCTCCGCTTGTCGTGTCGAAGCCCGTACTGGAGCTACCGATCAGTTTGTCGGACTCGTCACGGATGTGAACGCTCGCGTTCTCGATGTCGTAGCCCCCACCGCACTCGGGTGCCGACAGTGTCCCAGTGATGTCGTGCTTTTCGGCCAGCGGCCCCACGGGGCCGCCACGGCTCGAGAGAACAAGCCAGAGAAGCAGCCCAATGACGATGACGCCTCCAATGGCAGCCAGGAGAACGTACGGGGCGCGCGATCGCTTGGAAGCCTCCGGTGGTGGCGGTATTGGACCAGTGGCGGGCGGGAACTCCGATTCGGGGCGGTCTCCAGGTAGCTCGATCCGAGCGCCGCACTCTGGACAGAACTGTTGAGTCGCCTGAACTGGATGACCGTTTGGACACATTGCCATATCGCGACCCCCGCCGTAGGCGGCAAGAGTCTAGGACGTCCGAAGAGCGCGTTTCCAACGGCCGCATGGCTCACTCCGCTCCGACCACGAGAAGGCCGTGCGGCGCCGGTTCGCGGTGATCCCAGTGGCGTGGCGACACACTGAAAACCAGTGGACCGTCCGACCGCACGCCGCGGCGACGGTCAGTGGACTCGACTAGCGTTTCTCGCGTGCCGACGATTCCCGAGCTCGAGCAGTGGCTCAGCGACCGGCTCGATGCGATGCCGCCAGCCGCTCGAGCAGAGCTACTCCACGTCTTGATGCTGCCGGACTTCGACCGTGCCTGGCGGATCGGGGAGTTCTGGGCGAACCCGGCAACGCGGACGTTTGGCGAGCTACTGATCGATCTTGAGGACGATCGCGCCGCGCGGGCGCTCGTTATCGGGATGCTGCGGGATCCGAGTAGGTGACAGGCCGGAGCGCGTACATCGGCGTACATCCCATGCGTTCCACCCGTTTCTAGCGTCTCAACACGTTTCGCGCGTTACATGCCCTGAGCAGGTCATTCGGTAGATCCGCAGGTCACGCGGCCGCCGGCGAATGGGCGTGAAGGTGCTTCACACGCAAGAGGTCGCAGGTTCAAAACCTGCCGCGCCCACCACGTAGATTCACCGTCCCGTCGTCGTCGGTTCATGTTCCGTTCGATAGCGTGGTCCCTTACACGAGGGGGGACCCATGTCGACAACACGCAGCCCAGCGGTCGCGCCGGCGACCACGGTCGCCGCGCGCGCCGTCGATCTCACGAAGATCTTTGGCGCGGGCGATGCTGCCGTCCGCGCGCTCGACTCCGTATCCGTCACGTTCGAGCGGGCGCGGTTCAGCGCCATCATGGGACCGTCCGGGTCGGGCAAGTCGACGCTCCTTCACTGCATGGCCGGGCTCGACACGCCGACGAGCGGCAACGTCTTCATCGGCGACGTCGACCTCACGTCGCTTTCCGAGAAGGAACTGACCCTCTTACGGCGTGAGAAGGTCGGCTTCGTCTTCCAGACCTTCAATCTGGTTCCCACGCTCACGGCGGCGGAGAACATCACGCTCCCGCTCGACATCGCCGGCGACAAGCCGGACCCGGGGTGGTTCGACACCGTGGTCGACACCGTCGGGCTCCGCGACCGGCTGTCGCACCATCCGAGCGAGCTGTCCGGGGGACAGCAGCAGCGTGTTGCCGGCGCGAGGGCGCTGCTCAGCAGGCCGGACATCGTCTTCGCCGATGAGCCGACGGGGAACCTCGACTCGAAGGCGAGCGTCGAGCTGCTCGAGTTCCTGAGGTCCGCCGTGAACGAGCACGGACAGACGATCGTCATGGTGACGCACGATGCCGTCGCCGCTTCGTTCGCCGACCGGATCGTCTTCCTTCAGGACGGCAACATCGTGGACGAGATGCTCGAGCCCACGACAGAGCGCATCCTCGATCGCCTGAAGGCTCTGGAGAAGTAGGTGTTCCGAGCGGCGCTGCGCAGCGTTCTGGCGCGCAAGGTCCGGCTGCTCCTCACGGGCCTCGCCGTCCTGCTCGGCGTGAGCTTCATGTCCGGCACGTACGTCCTCACCGACACGATGACGGCCGCGTTCAACGATCTCGTGGACACCGGCTACGCGCAGATCGATGTCCTCGTACGTCGAGAGAGTGCGTTCACCGCACAGACGAGCAGCCTGGAGGAACGCGAGGCGATGCCGGACTCGGTGCTGTCAACGGTCGAGGACGTCCCCGGTGTGGACCGGGCCGTTGGCGATGTCATCGGCTACGCGCAGATCGTGAACCCAGCGACAGGGAAGGTCATCGGGACGTTCGGGCCTCCGACCGCCGCGGCGTCGTGGGACACGTTGACTGGCTTCACCGTGGAGGCGGGCCGAGCGCCGCAAGGCGACGACGAGGTGGTGATCGATTCAGGATCGGCTGAGAGCAACGACATCGGCATCGGCGACCGAGTGGAGATCCTGTTCGAGGGGCCGCCGGGGGAGTTCGACGTCGTAGGCATCGCCGGCTACGGGGAGGGGGGGAGCTTGTTCGGCGCGACCTTCGCGTTGTTCGACCTCCCCACCGCACAACGGGTCCTGGGGAAGGAAGGTGAGCTCGACTCGATCGCCGTCGTGGCCGACGAAGGCGAATCGGGCACCGCGCTCGCCAACCGCGTCACCGCCGCGGTCCCCGATGGGATCGAGGCCGTCCCCGCGTCGACGGTCATCACGGAGCAGCAGGACCAGATCGGCGAGGGTCTCGGGTACCTCCGCACAGCGTTTCTCGTGTTCGCCTACGTCGCCCTGTTCGTGGGGGCGTTCATCATCTTCAACACGTTCGCGATCATCGTCGCGCAGCGGACGCGAGAGCTCGCCCTGTTCCGGGCGCTCGGTGCGACCGGACGACAGGTGCTGAGCACGGTCGTCGCCGAGGCGTTCATCGTCGGGGTCGTGGCCTCGGCCATCGGTGTGGTCGTCGGCATAGGGATCGCCATCGGCCTGAAGGGTCTTTTGTCATCGATCGGCGTCGACCTGCCCTCGTCGGGAACGGTGATCCAGCTTCGGACGGTGGTCGTCTCGATCGTGGTCGGTACGGTCATCACCGTCGTGGCCGCGGTCGTCCCCGCGCGTCGCGCGTCTCGGATCGCGCCGATCGAGGCGCTTCGAGAGGCACAGGACCGTCCCGGCCGGTCACTTCGGTTCCGACTCGTGAGCGGCGCCGTCGTGCTCGCAGTTGGGGTCGGTCTCCTGACATACGGCCTGTTCGGGACGCCCGACAACGCGCTCCAGCTGGTGGGCGCAGGCGTGGCGTTGACGTTCATCGGCATCGCGATGCTGACGCCGCTCATCGCCAGGCCGGTGGCTGCGACGATCGGTATACCGGTGCGGGCACTTGGCGTTCCGGGCAAGCTCGCCCGGGAGAACGCGATCCGCAACCCGCGCCGAACGGCGGCAACGGCGTCGGCATTGATGATCGGCCTCGGCCTCGTGGTGTTCGTGGCGGTCTTCGGGGCGTCGGCGAAGGCTTCGACTTCGGCGGTCCTCGACCGCACACTTCGGGCCGACTTCATCCTCACGTCGCCGACGTTCACCGGGTTCAGCACCTCCGCGGCCGAGGATGTTCGTGACGTTCCCGGGGTGGCGACGGTCTCGCAGGTTCGCCAGGCGGAAGCCAAGGTTGACCGCGGGACAGCCTTCTTGTCGGGGATCGATCCGACCACGTTCTCCGCCGTGTCAGAGGCGGGGGTCCTCAGTGGATCGATCGCCGACCTGTCGCAGCCGAACACGCTGGCTGTTTTCGAAGACCACGCGCAGGACAACGGGTGGAGCGTCGGCGACGTCGTCCACGCGCAGTTCCCCGCGACGGGCGACATCGATCTGGAGATCGTGGCGATCTACGAGGAGAACGGGTTGATCGGCGACTGGGCCATCTCGCTCGACACCTTCGACGAGAACGTCGTGGCCCAGCAGCTGGACATCTTCGTGCTCGTCAAGGTGGAGCAGGGAACGAACGCCGCAGCGGTCCGTCCGGAGCTCGAGCGCGCGCTCCAGGCGTATCCGAACATGGAGGTGCAGGATCAGGCCGAGTTCCGCGACCAGTACACGACGTTCCTCAATACCGTGCTCAACCTGGTTACCGGTCTGCTCCTGTTGGCGGTGTTCATCGCGCTGTTCGGCGTGATGAACACGTTGTACCTGTCGATCTATGAGCGGACGCGTGAGCTCGGCTTGCTCCGCGCCGTGGGGCTCACCAGACGGCAAACGCGGTCGATGGTCCGGCGGGAGGCCGGCATCATCTCGGTGATGGGAGCGCTGTTCGGCGTCGTCGTCGGCATCGCCTTCGGGTGGGCGATGCAGCAGGCCCTCGCGCCCGAGGGGTTCACCGAGCTCGGCATCCCGGGCGGCCAGATCGCCGCTTACGTGATCGCCGCGGCCATCCTCGGATGGATGTTCGCGTTCCTTCCGGCGCGACGCGCAGCCCGCCTCAACCTGTTGCAAGCCATCGCGTACGAGTAGCAAGCGCGCTCGGACCGGCCGATATCATGCGGTGATGCCGCGCATCGAGCTCGAAGACGATCGTTCCAGCGAGCTGCCCGAGGGCGAACCGATCGGATCCGTCCTTCCGGCGGGAGCGATCGCGGCGCGCTTCGACGGCGAGCTCGTCGACCTGTCGTTCGTTCCGTCCGACGACGGCAAGGCTGAACCCGTCGACGCTGCCGAGCCCGACGGGCTGCACGTCCTTCGGCATTCCGCCGCACACGTGCTGGCGCAGGCGGTGTGCGACCTGTGGCCCGGGACGAGGTACGCGATCGGGCCGCCGATCGACGACGGCTTCTACTACGACCTCGGGCTGCCGGGACCGATCTCCGAATCCGACCTGCCGAAGATCGAGGATCGGATGCGCGAGATCGTGGCGGCCGACCAGCCGTTCATCCGAGAGGAGGTCTCACGCTCGGAGGCGCTCCAGCGCTTCGCCGACCAGCCGTACAAGCGGGAGATCATCGAGAGCCTCGACGAAAGCGAGGGCGCGCTCGGTGAGACGGTCACGATCTATCGCAACGACGGGTGGTCGGACCTGTGTCTTGGTCCGCACGTTCCGTCGACGGGACGGCTCGGCGCGTTCAGGTTGATGAAGCTCGCCGGCGCGTACTGGCGGGGCGACGAGACGAAGCCCATGCTCCAGCGGATCTACGGGACGGCGTGGGCGACCGAAGGGGACCTCGACTCGTATCTCCGGCGCCTCGAGGAAGCGGAGAAGCGCGATCACCGCAAGCTCGGCCGCGACCTCGACCTGTTCTCGTTCCCCGAGGAGCTGGGGCCGGGTCTTGCCGTGTGGCATCCGAGGGGCGGCGTCTTCCGAAAGCAGCTCGAAGACTATGTCCGCGACCTACATCTCGAGCGCGGCTACGACCTCGTCGTGACGCCGAATATCGCACGCAGGGAGCTGTGGGACACATCGGGGCATACAACTAAGTACGCCGATCTCATGTATCCGGAGATGAGGCGTGAGGGCGAGCCCGGCTACTTCGTCAAACCAATGAACTGCCCGTTCCACGTGCTCGTGTACAAGTCGCAGATCCGTTCCTATCGGGATCTGCCGATGCGGCTGTCGGAGCTCGGCGCCGTCTACCGCCATGAGCGGATCGGCGTCGTCCACGGTCTGCTCCGGGCCCGAGGCTTCACGCAGGACGACTCGCACATCATCTGCCGGGAGGACCAGCTCGTCGACGAGATCCTCGGTGTATTCGACCTGACGCTCGAGATCCTCGGGACGTTCGGGTTCACAGAACCGACGGTTCGGCTCTCGACGCTTCCCGGCGAGACGATCGTGACGCCTGAGATGGCCGAACGCGCGACCGAGGCGCTCCGCACGGCGCTCGAGAAGAGTGGAATGAGCTACGACGTGGCCGAGGGCGAAGGATCGTTCTATGGCCCGAAGGTGGACTTCCACTTTCACGACGCGATCGGGCGCCCATGGCAGCTGACGACGGTGCAATGCGACTTCGGCCTTCCAGAACGGTTCGAGATGGAGTACGTCGGCGAGGACAACCAGCGCCACCGTCCGATCATGGTCCACCGAGCGATCCTCGGGTCGATCGAGCGGTTCTCGGGCGTGCTTATTGAGCACTACGCCGGCGCGTTCCCGCTATGGCTCTCGCCGGAGCAGGTGTGGCTGGTCCCCGTTGCCGATCGCCACGTCGGCCACGCGGAGACGCTCGCTTCGCGGCTGCGGGAAGCGGGGCTGAGGCCGTTCGTCGACGCGTCGAGCGAAACGGTCGGCAAGAAGGTCCGAGCCGCACAGCTCATGAAGGCGCCGTACGTGCTCGTGATCGGCGATCGGGAGGTGGAGTCCGGCGAGCTCACGGTTCGGGACCGAGCGGGGACAGAGACGAAGGGCGTGCCGTTCGACGAGTTCGTCGCGGCGCTCGTCGAGGAGGCGCGGACCCGGCGGCTGACGGGTACGTCGTTCGGGAGCTAGCCGGTGGAGCGGCTGTGGTCGCCGTGGCGGATGGAGTACATCGAGTCGGCGCGGGAGAACGACGGCGATGGGTGCGTGTTCTGCGCGCTGTTGGAGGCGGAGGGGTCGAGCGGCGAGCGCGTCCTCGCGCGTGATGAGCTCGCGTTCGTCGCCCTCGCGAAGTACCCGTACAACCCCGGACACATGCTCGTGCTGCCCGTCCGGCACACAGGCGACCTGGAAGACCTGACGTCGGAGGAGAGCGCGGCGATCTCGCGGCTGCTGAATCGATCCGTTCGCGCGCTGCGAGAGACCTCCGAGCCGCACGGCTTCAACATCGGGCTGAACCTGGGGCGTGCCGCCGGCGCAGGCATGCCGGAGCACGCCCACTGGCACGTCGTCCCGAGATGGGGCGGCGACACGAACTTCATGCCAGTCGTGGGGGAGACGCGGGTGCTCCCGGAGCTTCTCGACCAAACGTTCGCCAAGCTGCGGCCGCGTTTCGACGAGGACTGATCTCCGGACGCGAGCGGCGAGCTACTTCTTCTGCGCCTCCTCGCGCACGCGCTGCGCCTCGGCGATGATCTTGTCGGCGAGATGCGTCGGCACCTCTTCGTAGTGCGAGAACCGCATGGTGAACGCGCCCCTCCCTCCGGTCAGGGATCGCAGGTCGATCGCGTAGCGTGCCACGTCGGCCTGCGGCACGAGCGCCTTGATCCGCTGTTTGCCCGCTCCGGCCGACTCCATGCCCTGGATCTTGGCGCGCTTGGAGTTGAGATCGCCCATGATGTCGCCGGTATGCGTTTCGGGGACGACGACCTCGAGCTCGACGATCGGCTCGAGCAGCACGACGCCCGCCGCCTGCGCGGCCTCCTTGAGCGCGAGCGACCCGGCGATCTGGAACGCCATGTCGGATGAGTCGACGGTGTGGAACTTGCCATCGAGGAGCGCGCACTTGATGTCGACCATCGGATAGCCCGACATCACGCCCTCGGCCATCGTCCTCACGACGCCCTTCTCGACCGAGGGGATGAATTGGCTGGGGATCGCCCCACCGAAGATCTTGTTCACGAACTCGAACCCGCCGCCGCGTGGCAGCGGCTCGATCTCGATGTTGCACACCGCGTACTGGCCGTGCCCGCCCGTCTGCTTGACGTGACGGCCGAGCCCCTTGCCCGCGGCGCGGATCGTCTCCCGGTAGGGGATCCTCGCCGGCGCCACGCTCACCTCGACGCCGAACTTGCGCTTCATGCGTTCCATCTGGACGTCGAGGTGGGCCTCGCCCATCCCGTACATCACGGTCTCGTGCGTCTCCTCCGAACGCTCGATGCGGAGCGTGGGGTCCTCCTCGCGAAGGCGCGAAAGGGCGGTCGACAGCTTGTCCTCGTCGCCCTTCGTCTTCGGTGAGATGGCGAACGCCAGGAGCGGTTCGGGCAGGTCCACGCCGCGAACGACGACCGGGTCGTCCTTCGTGGCCAGCGTGTCTCCCGTCGTCGTGTGTGCGAGCTTGGCTACCGCACCGATGTCGCCCGCGGGCACTTCTGCCACGGTGTCGTGCTCCTTCCCCCGCAGCGAGAAGATCTGTCCGACGCGCTCTTCGCTTCCCTTCGTTGCGTTGTAGACGGTCGAGTCGGGGCGGACCCTCCCCGAGTACACCCGGAACATCGTGATGTGTCCGACGTAGGGGTCCGAGACGGTCTTGAACACATACGCCGTGAGCGGCTGACCCGCGTCCGCGTCGCGCTGTCTCTCCTCACCGGCCTTCGTCGTCACCGTGATCGGACCACGGTCGACGGGCGAGGGAAACTCGTCCGCGATGAAGTGGAGCAGCCGGTCGACGCCGATCGGCTTCGCCGCGGCGGCGCAGAGCACCGGTGCGATGCGGGCTTCGGCGAACCCTGTCTTGACGCCCTTCAGCACCTCGTCGTGGGAGAGCTCGCCCTCCTCGAGGTACTTCTCAATCAGCCTGTCGTCGGACTCGGCGACGGCCTCGATCAGCTTCTCCCGGAACTTGTCCGCCTGGCCCGATATTTCCTCCGGCCAGTCGCCCTCGTCGGCCGTCGCGCCCGAGGGGTAGCGGAACGCCTTGCGCGAAAGCAGGTCGGCAACACCATCGAAGTCGTGCTCCTCCCCGAGGGGTAGCTCCAGCGGGGCGACCTGCGTGCCGAACGCCTGCACGAGCTCGTCCAGCGTGCGCTCGAACGACGCTCGTTCGCGGTCGAGCTTGTTGATGACGATCGCCCGCGGCAGGCCGGCTTCGACGGCGAGTTCCCAAGCGACCTCGGTCTGAACCTCGACGCCCTCGACGGCCGAGACGACGAGGAGAACCGCGTCCGCGGCCCGGATCGCCGTGCGCACGTCGCCGATGAAGTCCGCGTAGCCCGGCGCGTCGAGCGCGTTGATCTTCACGCCGCTCCATTCGATCGGAGCCATCGACAGCGAAACGCTGATGCCCTTCTTCACCTCTTCCGGCTCGAAGTCGCCGACCGTGTTGCCGTCCTCGATCCGTCCCATCCGCGTGGTCGCCCCGGACGTGAACAGCATGGCCTCGAGCAGCGTCGTCTTGCCCGACCCACCGTGGCCGACGAGAAGTACGTTTCGGATCTCACTGGCGTCGTAGGTCTTCATCCGGGCTCCTATGCGTGAACGTGCGTGCGCGGGGCTCGAGTAGGGCGGAATCCTACCGATGATAGGCTCGCGCGCGTCGTGGACATGCGCGTACGCGGGCAGGTCGGCGAGCGCGCTGCCGTACTGGTGCTCTCGGCCGCCGCGATGCTCGCCGTCGTCGTCTCCGCTTGGCTGCTGATCGCTCGGGATCCCCGGGCGGCCGGGTGGGCCGCGCTCGTCGCCGGCTCGTGCCTCGTCCTCGGCGGAACGTTGCTCCGGAGCGGCGATCGACGCGCGCGAGTCGCGCTGTCGTTCTCGGACCGGGCCTTCGACGGATGCATCCTGGCCGCGCTTGCTTGGGTGACGCGGACATCGAGCCCGGCGGTGGCCGCGGGAGCGCTCGTTGCGCTCGCCGCGGGCTTCCTCGCGTCGTACATCCGCGCGAAGGGCGGCTCGCTCGGCTACGGCATCGAGGAAGGTGTCGTGACGCCGATCCTCCGCTACGGATTGCTCTCCATCGCGTTGATCTTCGGCTGGACATCGTGGGCGATCTGGGTCGTGGCAGGCGTAACGGCGCTGGCTGCGGTGGTTCGGGCGAGCCAGGTGGCGAAGGAGGAACGCGCCTGAGCGGTGACGGTGGCAAACGTGCCGTGAGAGACGAGACGTGGCGCGAGACGCTCGCGTACTGGGCGTATCGGGGGCTCGAGGTGCTGGCGATGTCGTTGCCGCCGGCCGTGGGGCGTTGGGCCTTCTCGACCGTCGGCGGCATCGCGCACGCAAGGCTCGACGGCGTTCGCGCGACGGTTGCCGCGAACCAAGCGCGCGCCCTCGGGCTGGACGTCGACGAAGTGCGCGTGAAGATCTCGACGCGCGAGGCCTTCGATCTGTACGCGCGGTATTGGTACGACTCGTTCCGCGTTCGGGTGGCGACGCCCGAGGAGGTCAACGCGCGCACTCGGGTCGCGGAGATCCGCCACATCGACGAGGCGCTCGAGCTGGGGAACGGCGTCGTGTGCGTCCTGCCGCACATGGGGAACTGGGACGTCGCCGGCCACTGGCTGGCCCTGAACGGCTACCGCATCGCGTCGGTGGCCGAGGAGCTTCGGCCACGGCGACTATCGGACCTGTTCCTGAGACATCGGGAGGAGCTCGGCATGCGCATCGTTCCGTTGTCGAAGAACGGGCACGTCGGGGCGCAGCTGAAGCAACTGCTCGCCGACAACTGGTTGGTCGCGCTCGTGGCCGATCGCGATCTCACGGGGCGCGGCGTGGAGGTCGAGATGTTCGGCGCGCCGTGGCGAGTCCCGGCAGGTCCGGCGGTGCTGTCGCTCGCGACCGGCGCGCCGCTGCTGGTCTGTCCCGTCTACACGCTCGACGAGGGCTGGGAGATCAGGATCGGTTCCCCGATCGAGATCGACCGGACGCGTGATACGCGGCAGGACGTGCGCGCGCTGTCGCAGGCGATGGCCGCCGAGTTCGAGCGCGCGATCTCGGCGAAGCCGGCCGACTGGCACATGTTCCAGCCGGGGTGGAACGGCGCGCGAACGCCGTGAGGGTCCTCCTCGCGTGCCCCTACGATTGGGGCGCGCCCGGCGGTGTGCAGGTCCACGTTCGCGAGCTGGCCGCGGCGCTGCGTTCGCGTGGACACCAAACACTGGTTCTGACGCCCGGCCGGACCAGCGCCTCGGGGAAGGAAGTCCACATCGTGGGCAGACCGATCCGCGTTCCCTACGGCGGCAAGGTTGCCCCGATCTGCTTCTCGCGCGCGTCCTGGCGACGGATCCGGCGCTTGGTGGACGTGTTCGAACCCGACGTCGTGCACGCCCACGAGCCATTCTCGCCGAGCACATCGATGCTGACGGTCCTGGCGTCGAGCGCGCCCGCGGTCGCTACCTTCCACGCCTTCCACGAGCGATCGAGGCTGCTCGCGGTCGCAGCGCCGTTCCTTCGCTCGGTCGCCCGTAAGCTGGGCGCATCGATCGCCGTGTCCGAAGCGGCTGCCGAGTTCGTGGCGCCCGTCATCGACGGCAGTATCGAGGTCGTTCCCAACGGCATCGATGTCGATCGCTGGTCGCGGGCCGAGCCCGCAGGCGATCTGCCGGCCGGCCGCCGGCTCCTGTGGGCCAGCCGCCTCGATCCGCAGAAGGGATTCGATGTCGCCGTCCGCGCGTTCGCACGTCTGGCGACGGAGTTCGACGATCTCGTCTTCGTGGTCGCCGGGGAGGGACGCGGCCGCGACGCCCTCGAACTTCTGTCCCCCGCGATCCGCGCGCGCGTTGACATGCTTGGCGCGGTTCAAAACGTCGAACTGCCGCGCTACCACGTCGCGTGCGACGTCTTCGTCGCACCCGCGACGGGCCACGAGAGCTTCGGCATCGTGCTGGTCGAGGCGCTCGCTGCGGGACTGCCCGTGGTGGCCTCGGACATTCCCGGGTACCGCGAGGTGATCCACGATGGCATCGATGGGTTGCTCACACCTCCGTCCGACCACGAAGCGGTCGCGTCGGCGATCGCGCGTGTATTGCGCGAGTCGACGCTCGCCCGAGAGCTGTCGAGTGCCGGACGCGAGCGCGCACGCGAGTTTTCCTGGGACGTCGTGACGCCCCGGATCGAGGCGGTCTACGAACGGACGAGTAGGCCGTGAGCAAGCGGTTGCTACTATCGCCCGCGTGCCGGCCTGGGGGTGGGTCGTCGTCGCGGTCCTCATTATCGCGCTCGTCGCGGCCGTGCTCATCTACAACCGCCTCGTCGCCCTGCGGAACCGTGTCGACAACGGCTGGTCCCAGATCGACGTGCAGCTCCGTCGCCGGTATGACCTGATCCCGAACCTCGTGCGGACGGTCCAGGGGTACGCGGCTCACGAGCGCGGGCTGTTCGAAAGCGTGACGGAGGCGCGCGCGCGGGCGATCGACGCCTCGGCCGTCGCGGATCAGGCCGATGCAGAGAACAAGATCACCCAGGGCCTCCGCAAGCTGATGGCGGTCGCGGAGGCGTATCCCGATCTGAAGGCCAACCAGGCGTTCCTCGCGCTCCAGGAGGAACTGACCGGCACCGAGTCGAAGATCGCCTACGCGCGTCAGTTCTACAACGATCAGGTCATGCGGCTGAACACGCTGATCAGCTCCTTCCCGAGCAGCGTCATCGCGGGCACGTTCGGGTTCCGCGAGCGCGAGTTCTTCGACATCGAGGACCCGGCGCGCGCACCGGCCACGGTCGAGTTCTCGTAGCGGCGCCGCGTGTACGAGCAGATCGCCTCGAATCGCAGGCGAACGTGGCTGTTGATCGCGGGCGCGGTGATCCTGCTCGGTGCGGTCGGCTACGCGCTCGGCCTGATCTGGCAGTCGGGGCCCGCGGGACTGGTGATCGCGCTCGTCGTGGCGATCGGGCTCTCCATCGGCTCGTACGCCTACGGGGACCGCGTCGTCCTCGCCTCGACGCGTGCGCGACCGGTCACCCCCGACGAGCAGCCGCGCCTGCACAACATCGTCGAGGGTCTTTCCATCGCGGCCGGGATCCCGAAGCCGCGTGTGTACGTCGTGCCCGAGGTCGCGCCGAACGCGTTCGCCACGGGGAGAGATCCGGAGCACGCGTCGATCGCCGTCACCGACGGGCTGTTGAAGACGATGAGCCGTGTGGAGCTCGAGGGCGTGGTCGGCCACGAGCTCGCCCACGTCGTCGACCGCGACATCTTGGTCGGCACCGTCGTCGCGACGCTCGCGGGCGCGGTCATCCTGCTCTCCGAGTTCTTCACTCGGTCGTGGTGGTGGGGCGGGTTCCGGGGGAGGCGGGGAGGCGATCGCGGTGGCGGCGGGGCCGAGGCGATCATCTTCGCCGTCGGCATCGTGTTGCTGATCCTCGCGCCGATCTTCGCGCAGATCATCCGGTTCTCGGTCTCGCGACAGCGCGAGTACCTGGCCGACGCGCAGGGCGCGCTCCTCACGCGCTACCCGCCCGGTCTGGCCAGCGCCCTCCGCAAGATCGGCGCGGCGAGCGGGATCCGCATGCACTCGGCCAACAACGCGACCGCGCATCTGTGGCTGAACCAGCCATCCAGAGTGGAGGGCGAACGGGTGGGCTCGCTCGAGCGGTTGTTCAGTACTCATCCTCCGATCGAGGAACGGATCCGGCGCCTGGAGGAGATGTGACGATCCGGCAAAGGACGAGCCGGGTCGTTGAGGGCGCGCCGGCCGACCGCTAGCATCGCGCGGCCGAACTCGCCGCCCGCGCGCGGTGAGTCCTGATGTACGAAGGAGATCTGGATGCGTGCCCGCCCATCCGGACGGCGGTCCCGAACGCGCCGGTTCACCCGACGCGCGAAAGCATTCGCGCTCGTGGCCGTCGTCGTTACCGGCGCCACCGTCGGATACTTCACGCTCTTCCCGGGCCGGGCACCGGCGTTCGTCCGCGACGCGTTCTCCTCGATGGGCCTGGCCGATCCGCCGACGTGTCCCCTGACGGGGGTCGACGCGCCGCGGGGAGCCGTCCCGGAGCGCCCGACACTGGCCATCAAGGTCGAGAACTCGCCGGAATCGCGGCCGCAGGCGTCCCTGAACGACGCCGACATCGTCGTCGAGGAGCCCGTCGAGGGCGGATACACCCGGTTCATCGCGATCTTCCAGTGCGGCCGTTCCGACCGCGTCGGGCCGGTCCGAAGCGGGCGGATGACGGATCCGGCATACCTGCGGCAGTTCGGCGACGTCGTCTTCGGGTACGCGGGCGGCGTCTCGGCGGTCAAGGCAGCCGTCGCCCGCGCCGGGCTCGTCGACGTGAACTACATCGTCGCCGCTGATGCGTATACCCGTGACGCGAGCCGGTCCGCGCCACACAACCTGTTCACGACGACGGCGGTGCTGTGGCGCGCCGCGGACAAGACGGGCGACGCCCCGTCGCCGGTGTTCGGGTACTCCGACGCGTGGGACGGCAAGGCCCGTCGCGCCAGAACCGTTCACCTACCCTACTCAAGCGTCTCCGACGTCTACTGGTCGTGGAGCCGGCGTGACGACACGTGGCTGCGCTCGCACGGCACGACTCCGCACACGCTCGAGGACGGCTCCCAGGTCGCGGCGACCAACGTGGTGATCCAGGTCGTCGAGGTCACCGACAGCCGGATCATCGACGCCGCCGGAAACGCGTCGCCGGACGTCGAGCAGACCGGGTCCGGTCGGGCCTACGTCCTTCGAGACGGCAGGATGATCGCCGGAAGCTGGGAGCGCGAGTCGCTCGGCGACGTGACGCGCTTCCTCACCCGCGACGGAGCCGAGATCACGCTCGCGCCGGGACGGACGTGGGTGCAACTGGTGCCATCGACCGTTTCGGTCGAGCGCGTAACCCCTACGGGTACCTGATCGCCGGCGCCTCCGGGTCCAGGTTCTCCGGCCACCCCGGGAAATCGGACGGCCACTCGTAGAACCGCCCGGTAGCGCGGACGTGCGGCCGGGGGTCGGGCCGCCGAGGCGGTTTCGAGAAATCGAAGACGTGCTCGAAGTCGTGCGAGCGGCGGATCCTCGGTGAGAGAAGCGGAAGCCCCCAGTTCTCCGCGATGAACCGCAGCGGCGCAGAGAACTCGGCGAACGCATCGTCGACGTACCCCCGCCTCGCGTACGGCGAGATCACGAGCATCGGAACACGGAAACCGAGATCCACCTCGTCGATCTGCGGCGGCTCGACGTGGTCGTACAGGCCTCCCCACTCGTCCCAGGTGATGAAGATCGCCGTGCTCTCCCACATCTCGCTCCGCATGATCGCGTTGACGACGTCGGTCACCCAGTTGTGCGCGTGCTTCGTGCTGAACGGCGGATGATCCGACAACTGGAAGCGGGGCGTTACCCATGTGACCGACGGCAACGAGCTCGCCTCGACGTCGCGAAGCAGGTCGTCCACCGGCCAGATGTGCTCGTCCCAGAGCTCGTTGTTGCCGTAGACGTCCTCGATCGCCGAGTACGCCTGCCAGATGTAGCCGGCCTCGTACGGATCGGCCGAGTACGACGCCCAATCGATGTCCCTCCGGGAGAGCTGTTCGCCGACGGTTTCGAACCGGAAGCAGCTGCCGTGCTTGGTGATGCCGCCATCGTCGCCGCGCACGAGCACGTAGACGTCTTCGCCGAACGCGTCGCACCCCCAGCTCTTGAAGACGCGGCCGTCATTGAGGGTTCGGGTACGGATGTTCTCGGGGTTGTCGATCGCGCCGCCCGCCTGCCCGGCGATGAAGAACAGGTGGTTCGGGTACGACGGTCCGGCCACCGAAGCGAACACGTTGTCGCAGAGGACGAACTCGTCGGCCCACCCGAAGTAGTTCGGAACGTCGGCCCGGTCGAACTGCGAATACGCGAAGTACCGGCCGTACTCGCCGAAGGCGAACCCGTCCATCCCACCGTCGTTGAAGGCGATCTCCCACGAGGCGAGGTCGTGAGGGAGGTCGCCGGGGAGCCACTCGGGGCACTGGATGAGCGGCACCTGGACGCCGGAGCGCATCCCGGTGCTCGTCCCTCGGGCGCCGGGAAAACGGCCGAACAGGTTGTCGAAGCTGCGGTTCTCGAGCATCACGTAGACGACATGCTTGATCGGCCACCGCGTGTCGACGCTCGCAGGGGTCGCGCCGAACGATGGCCTCGGCGTTGGGCTCGTCGACAGGCGATCCCCGATGCACGATGTGAGGAACACGCCGGCGGCCGCCGCCGCCGACCGGGACATGAAGTCCCGGCGCGTCAGGCGTCGCGGATACACGAGCGTGGGTGTGTGCGTCGGCGGGTCAGCACGCGCGGAGGATAAGTGGTCTCGTCGTGGTGGGGGCTACGACTGCCGTCCAACTGGCCCGTGAGACCGTCCGGACCTCGGCGGTACACTCGGTGAGCAGCGCGTTCTTCCGGTCCGGTCAGGTTCGGAGAGAACGGCCTCGACCCGTTCGAAGGAGGGGAGTGGCGTGGATCGCGAGATCGGCACCTTCCGCGTGAAGTCCGGCTTGGCAGAAATGCTCAAGGGTGGCGTCATCATGGACGTCACGACTGCCGAGCAGGCCAAGATCGCCGAGGACGCCGGCGCCGTCGCCGTCATGGCGCTCGAGCGTGTCCCCGCCGACATCCGCGCGGAGGGAGGCGTCGCTCGCATGGCCGACGCCACCAAGGTCGACGAGATCATGCAGGCCGTCTCGATCCCGGTTATGGCCAAGGCGCGGATCGGTCACTTCGTCGAGGCGCAGATCTTGCAGGCGCTCGGCGTCGACTACATCGACGAGTCCGAGGTCCTCACCCCGGCCGACGAGGAGCATCACATCGACAAGTGGGCGTTCACGGTGCCGTTCGTGTGCGGCGCACGGAACCTGGGGGAGGCGCTGCGGCGGATCGCCGAAGGCGCGGCGATGATCCGCACGAAGGGCGAGGCGGGGACGGGAAACGTGGTGGAGGCCGTTCGTCATCAACGGACGATCCTTCGCGAGATCGGAGCGCTCGCTCAGCTGCGGCCCGAGCAGTACGTGTCGGCGGCCAAGGAGCTCGGCTCGCCCGTCGATCTCGTTCGGATGGTGGCCGAGGCGGGGACGTTGCCGGTCGTGAACTTCGCCGCCGGCGGATTGGCCACCCCGGCCGACGCCGCGCTCATGATGCAGCTGGGCGTCGACGGTGTGTTCGTGGGATCGGGCATCTTCAAGTCTTCCGATCCCGCGCCACGTGCCCGTGCGATCGTCGAGGCGACCACGCACTTCCAGGATCCCGACGTGCTGGCGAAGGTCTCGCACGGACTCGGCGAGCCCATGCACGGGATCGACATCGCGGAGCTCGGCGAGGAGGGCCTGCTCCAGACGCGCGGCTGGTGACGCCGACGGGCACACAACTACTCCCGCCGAGTCCCGACGCCGCTCCTCGGTTCACCGGTCGGGCTGCCTACGTCATCTCGCAGCTCTACTACTACCTCGTGGCGATCGTCGCGTTCGGCTTCGTGATCGGCGGAACGATCGTGTCGATGATCGCCCTTCGAGGTCTCGTTCTCCCGGATCCGGGAACCGAGACCAGCGACTCCGTGCGAGGGTTTCTCCAGGGTCTGGCGTTCGCGGTTCCCGCGTTCGTTGCCGCGTGGTGGCATCTCGTCCAGGCGAGGCGGCGGCAAGGCCTCGGCGTTCATGGCGAATTCTGGGGGCGATCGCTCTACTTCCACGGCGTGGCGTTCATGGCGTACGGCGTCACGCTCGGCGGCGTGATCGCCACGCTGTTCTCGCTCGTCGAAGCGGCGTTCGCGCCCGACTGTCCGGCCCAGCCGTCCGACGTTCTCTTTGACTCTTGCACCAGCGCCAGCGATGCGCTCCGCGCGGCTCTCAACGCGGGCATCGTGGTCGTTGTGGCCGGCGCCGTCTGGTGGTGGCACCTCCGCCAGGGCCGCCGCCCGGTGTCCGCCTAGCGCGACCTGGCGGCTCCTTATCATGGAGGCGTCATGAAGGCCGGAGTGCTCGCTTTGCAGGGAGACTTCAGGGAGCACGCGCGCGTGTTCGCCGAGCTCGGCGCGTCGCCCGTCGAGGTTCGAACCCCCGAAGACCTGTCGCGTGTCGACGCGTTGGCGATCCCCGGCGGTGAGTCCACGACGATCTCGAAGCTCGCGCGCAGCGCGGAACTGGTGGGACCCATCGTCGAACGGGCCTCCGAGGGCATGCCGATCCTGGGAACGTGCGCGGGGATGATCGTCATGGCCAAGCGTGTGATCGGACTCGAGCCGCTGCTGGGCTTGGTGGACGTAACCGTTCGCCGGAACGCGTACGGGCGTCAGGTCGATTCGTTCGAGGCCGACGTCGACGTCGAGGGCGTCGATCACCAGGTTCGTGGGGTCTTCATCCGCGCGCCGGTGGTCGAGGACGTCGGAGCCGACGTCCGCACCATCGCGTCGTTGGACGGGCGGCCTGTCGTGTTGGAGCAGGGTTCGTTGATCGTCGCCTCGTTCCATCCCGAGCTCGTCGGCGAGACGCGACTGCACGAGTACCTGTTGGGGAAGGTGTAGCCGCGTGTCCGGTCATTCCAAGTGGAGCACGATCAAGCGGCGCAAGGGCGCACAGGACGCCAAACGGAGCAACGAGTTCGCCAAGCTGCTGCGGGCGGTCGAGGTCGCGGCGCGCGAGGGCGGGAGCGGTGACCCGAAGGCGAACATGACGCTCGCGTCGGCGATCGAAAAGGCCCGGGACGGTTCAGTGCCGGTCGACAACATCGAGCGGGCGATCAAGCGGGGAACCGGCGAGCTCGCGGGCGGGGCCAGGTACGAGGAGGTCACGTACGAGGGGTACGGTCCGGGCGGCGTAGCGCTGTTCGTGGAAACGCTGACCGACAACCGGAACAGGACCGCGCAGGACGTTCGGCACGCCTTCACGCGGAACAACGGGAACCTCGGCGAGACGGGGAGCACGGCGTGGATGTTCCAGCGCCGCGGCGTGATCCAGATCGAGAAGGAGTCGGCGCCGGACGAGGAGAAGCTGCTCGAGATCGCGCTCGATGCCGGGGCGGAAGACATGCGCGACGAGGAGAGCACGTGGGAGATCACGACGGAGCCGGCAGCGTTCGCCGCGGTTCGTGACGCGATCTCGGCCGCGGGGATCGGGATGCTCTCCGCCGAGCTGACGATGGTTCCGCAGAACACCGTGCCGGTCGAAGGCGGCCACGCTCGCCAGGTGCTCGCGCTCCTCGAGGGGCTCGAGGAGCTGGACGACGTCCAGAACGTGTACGCGAACTTCGACATCCCCGAGTCGGTCATGGCGGAGCTCTCCGGCTAAGCGGCGTTGACTGCGCCGGTGCGCGGGCCGATCCTCGTTTCCTCTTGAGGTGGGGTGCGTTCGCCGAGGTTCGCCCAGATCTGGCGCGCGCGGGACGGGAGCTGCTCTATCAATACGGGGTTGGCCTGGCGTTCCTCGCCACCGTCCGCTCCGACGGCGGCCCCAGACTCCATCCGATGTGTCCGCTCATCACCGATGACGACCTGCTCGCGTTCATCGTGCCGTCGCCGAAGCGAGACGATCTGCATCGAGATCCGCGATTCGCGATGCACTCGTTCCCGGCCGATGAGAACGAGGACGCGTTTCTCGTCCGAGGAGTGGCGGAGCCGGTCAACGACGCCCCCAGGTTTGATGCGCTGACTCGTCAGTTCGCGGCGGAGCGTCGACTCGAGGCGACACCGGCCGAGGTGGCAACGTGGGAGCTCTTCTCCTTCGATATCTCGTGGGTCCTGTTGACACGGACCACGAGGCACGGCGACCCGGCGCCGCGCCACCAGATCTGGCGGGAAACCTAGCTCCCCAGCCGCCAGGGGTGCTTGAACCGCTCCGTGTCGTCCTGGACACTGAACAGGTGTTCGACTCCATCGTCCTCGGCGTCGATCCCGGCGTTTCCGCGATGGGCCTCGCCACAGTTCGACGGCGCGATCGTGGTTGGGAACTGCTGGCGTGTCTGACGGTACGCACCCCGGCGAAGCTCGCCGAAGCTCACCGCTTGCGTTTGATCCATGAGGCCGTCGTGGGGGCGATCGCCGTCCATCGGCCCGGCGCGGTCGCCGTGGAACGGCTGGCATGGAACAAGAACCAGGTGAGTGCGCTCGGGGTCGCGCGCGCGACCGGCGTCGTGTTGCTCGCCGCGTCGCAGGCGGGGATCCCGGTGGAGGAGTACGGGCCTCTCGAGGTGAAGATGGCCGTCACGGGGCAGGGGAACGCCGACAAGACGCGCGTTCGCGAAGCGCTGAGGAGGGTGCACGGGCTCGACGACGTTCCGGACGAACCGGACGCCGCCGATGCGGTCGCCGTCGCGCTGTGTCACCTCGCGCAGTCGCGTCTGCGGCGCATGGAAAGGTTGGCCACGTGACGAGGGGAGCTGACGCTGTGCAGGGGGTCCCGATGTGATCGGGTTCCTCCGAGGCGAGGTGGCCGAGAAGCTCGGCGGACGCCTCGTACTGGATGTCGGGGGGGTCGGCTACGACGTCCACGTGTCGGCGTCGACGCTGGCCAACCTGCCGCCCGTCGGCAGGGCAGCGAAGCTCCACACCCGGATGGTCCTCCGCGACGATGCCATGACGTTGTTCGGGTTCGCCACCGGGGACGAACGCGAGCTGTTCGACCTGCTCGTCACGGTGACGGGAGTGGGGCCGAAGGTCGCGCTGTCGTTCCTGTCGGTGCTGTCGCCGGACGCCCTTCGGCGAGCCGTTCGCGCGGGCGACGTCGCCGCGCTGACGATCGTTCCCGGCGTCGGCAAGAAGGTCGCCCAACGCGTCGTCCTCGACCTCAAGGACAAGCTCGGCGGCGACGTCGTCCTGCTCGAAGGTCCGCTCGCGGACGTGCGGGAGGCGCTCCTGTCGCTCGGACTCTCGCCGCAGGAGGCAACCGAGGCCATGCGCGCGATCGACGGCAACGATGACCGCCCCGTCGAAGAGCTGCTCCGGGTCGCGTTGCAACACGTGGGACGGGGATGAGCGACGACGACCGCACCATCCGGCAGGCTGTTCAAGGGACGGGCGTGACCGACGAGGCCCGGATGGTCGACGTGACCCTCGGTGACGAGGAACGCGAGCTCGACGCCGCGTTGCGCCCACGGCGGCTCGACGAGTTCGTCGGGCAGGAGCGGGTCAAGGAGCAGCTGTCCCTCCTCGTCGACGGCGCACGTGCCCGCCGGGAGACGATCGATCACGTGTTGTTCTCGGGGCCCCCCGGGCTGGGCAAGACGACGCTCGCCGGCATCCTCGCCAACGAGCTCGGCGTCGGGTTCCGCCCCACGTCGGGACCGGCGCTCGATCGGCCCGGCGACCTCGCGGCGATCCTCACCAACCTCGAGGAGGGGGACGTCCTGTTCGTCGACGAGATCCACCGGATGCCCCGCGCGGTGGAGGAGGTGCTCTACCCCGCGCTCGAGGACTTCCAGCTCGACGTCGTCCTCGGCAAGGGGCCGAGCGCGCGCAGCATCCGCCTTGACCTGCCGAGGTTCACGCTCGTCGGCGCCACGACGCGTCCCGGCCGGATCACGCTCCCGCTGCGGGAGCGGTTCGGGTTCTCGCCCCGCCTCGACTACTACTCCGTTGACGATCTCACGCGCGTCGTTCGGCGCTCGGCCGGGATCCTTGCCGTCGCCGTTGATCTCGACGGCGCCGACGAGATCGCCCGGCGCTCCCGGGGAACGCCTCGCGTCGCCAACCGCCTGCTTCGGCGCGTCCGCGACTTCGCCGAGGTCCGTCACGACGGCGGCGTCACGGGCGACGTCGCTCGCGCCGGCCTCGAGCTGTTCGAGGTCGACGAGCGGGGACTCGACAAGCTCGACTTGGCGATCCTGTCGACGGTGGTCGAGAAGTTCGGCGGCGGTCCGGTGGGCCTGTCGACGCTCGCTGCCGCCGTCGGAGAGGAGACCGACACCGTCGAGGACGTCTACGAGCCGTACCTGCTCCAACTCGGGTTCCTCAAGCGCACACCTCGGGGTCGCGTCGCCACGGAGCGAGCGGTGCGCCACCTGGGCGTCACAGTCGAGGGCGTCCTGCCGCTCGGCTAACCCCCCGCTACCTGCGAGAACGGCCTGGGCGGGAGACTCGGTTCGCGCGGATAGTCTGTATGCTGCCTGGTCGATCCCGGGAGGCACCGCGCAAATGATCCTCGGCGTTCTCGCCCAAAACGGCGAACAGACGAGCAATCCGCTGGCCGCGTTCGCGCTCCCGTTACTTCTCCTGGTGGGGTTCTACTTCCTGCTCATCCGCCCGCAGCGCAACCGGCAAAAGGCGCAACAGGCGCTGGTCGCCGCCCTCGAGGTCGGCGACGAGGTTCTGACGACGGGCGGCATCTTCGGCACGATCGTCGAGATCGACGACGACGAGGGCATTCTCACGGTCGAGATCGCGCCGGGCACGCGCGTCCGAATCTTGCGTCAGGGGATCGCGCAGCGCTTCGTGGAGGAAGGCGAAGGGCTCGACGACGAAGGGGAGAGCGGATCGGCCGACGAGGAGGCCGACCGGAAGCCGTGAGCTCGGAGCCGGCACCCGTCTCTGCCGAGCCGGCCCCAATCCCCGGGCCGACGCCGCCGGCTGCTCCGGCCATCGAGCCCGAACCGCTCACGCTCGACGAGGTTAAGGACGACCCCGAGCTGTCGAACTTCATCTCCGCGGCCGACCGCGTCATGGAGGGTCTCGGCTATACGGAGCACGGGTTCCGGCACGCCAACCTCACCGCGCGGATCGCCTACAACGTCATGTCGCGGGTCGGGTTCGACGAGCACTTGGCCAACCTCGCGTGCGTCGCCGGCTACCTCCACGACGTGGGCAACATGATCTCGCGCGAGGTGCACGGACAGACGGGTGGCCTCCTCGTGTACCACGCTCTCCGCGCGAGAGCATCCGCGGCCGACCTCGCGCTCGTCGTCGCCGCCGTTGCGAACCACGAGGAGGTCAACGGCGCCGAGGTCTCGCCGGTGTCGGCCGCGGTGATCCTGGCCGACAAGTCGGACGTCCACCGAAGCCGGGTCCGTAAGCATGGGCAGATCGAGTTCGACATCCACGATCGCGTGAACTACGCGGCGGAGCAGTCGTTCCTGCGCGTCGACTCGGCCGCCAAGACGGCGACGCTCGAGCTCACGATCGACACCACGATCAGCCCGGTCTTGGAGTACTTCGAGATCTTCCTCGGTCGCATGCAGATGTGTCGCAGGGCGGCCGAGGTCCTCGACTGCAGGTTCAAGCTCACCATCAACGGGGCCGAGATCGCATGAAGCGACGGGGGCGTGCGTTGTGGGTTTCGATCGCCTTCGTTGCCGCGCTCGTCGGCGGATCGATCGCCGCCTTCAGCACGGGGACACGGCCGATCCTCGGGCTCGACCTGCAGGGCGGCGTGTCGGTGATCCTGTCCGCGCCCGAGGGCACCCCGACCGACGTGATGGACAGGGCCCTGGAGAACATCCGGAACCGGATCGACGCGTTCGGAACGGCCGAGCCGCTGCTGTTCGTCACCGGCACGACGATCGAGGTTCAGATCCCCGGTCTCGCCCGCGGCACGATCGAGGAGGAACGGCGCCCGCGATCGTGTTTGCTCGATCCAGATGACGTGAGCTTCGGGTGCTTCGTCGAACGTGCCGACGCCGAGGCGCAACTTGAGGCCGCCAGCGTGGAACCGGTGGTGGCGTCGGCCTGCCTCACCGGCGATGTGTTCGCCGAGGGCGACTCGCCGTGCTTCGGGTCCGAACAGGAGGCCGATGACGCGATCGAGGCAATGTCGGTGCGCAAGCGCGAGGACCGTTTCTGCCTCACGGACACGGGGCTTGCCGACGAGCCGTGCTTCGGGTCACGCGAAGGCGCCACCGCGGCGCTCGACACCATCGCCGTCGACGTTTCCCAGACGTTCTGCCTTCAGGGCCGCGGTGACGAGCCGCTCCGCTACGACCTCGGTCCGGCGTGCTACTCCACCGAGGAGGCTGCTACGGACTCGCTCGCAAGCCTCACGGTTGGCGACGTTAACACGCGGTTCTGCGTGGTCAGCTCGGCCGGGCAGCAGCTCGGTTGCTTCCTGTCGCGAGAGGATGCCGAGGCGCGCCTCCAGGAGACGGGCCAGGAGCGCCTGTTGCAGGTCATCGGCCAGACGGCGCGTCTGGAGTTCCGGGAGGTGATCGCGGAGATCCCGCTCGGGACGCCCGAGTTCGACGCGACACCAGTCGACTGCGCGACGCCCGAGGAGCGAGAGAGCGCCGAGTGCTCGTTCGAGGCGCTGCGCGACGCGGAGGTCGTGTTCGAGGACCCCGCCGAACGAGCGAAGTACCGGCTCGGACCGGTCGAGCTGACAGGTGACGCGATCGACAGCGCGGACGCCGTGTTCAACTCCACCGGCGCGGTAGGGCAGGGGTGGACGATCGACTTCACACTCACGCCGGAGGGGCGCGGTGCGTTCGCCGACGCAACCACGCGACTGTCCGCGAGCAACGATCAGTTGGCCATCGTGGTAGACCGCGAGGTCATCTCGGCGCCGACCGTCGACGAACCGATCACGGGCGGGTCCGGGATCATCAGTGGCAACTTCACCGAGAACCGGGCGAAGGACCTCGCCACGCAATTGAACGCGGGCGCGCTCCCTGTGGAGCTCACGACGGAGCAGGTCCTCACCGTCAGCCCGACGCTCGGCGAGGAGTCGCTTCAGCAGGGAATCGTGGCCGGCGTCGCGGGCCTCATCCTGCTCGCGCTGTACTTGTTGTTCTATTACCGGATCCTGGCCGTCGTAGCGTGGGTCGGCATGACGATCTGGGCGATCCTCGCGCTCGCGTTGATCGCGTTCGCCGGACGAACGGTCGGCTACGCACTCACGCTCGCCGGAGTGGCGGGATTGGTCATCTCGCTGGGCGTGACGGCCGACTCGTACATCGTGTTCTTCGAGCGCTTCAAGGACGAGGTGCACGCTGGCAAGTCTCCGCGCTCGGCAGTGCAGCCCGCTTTCAAGAAAGCGTTCCGAACGATCATCGCCGCCGACATCGTGACGGCGCTTGCCGCCATCGTCCTGTACCTCACCGCGATCAGCTCGGTCCGCGGGTTTGCACTCACGCTCGGCGTGTCCGTCCTGCTCGACCTGTTCGTCGTCTACTTGTTCAAGCGGCCGGCGGTGTTCTTGCTCGCGCGGAGCGACCGCCTGGTCCGCATGCGCTGGATCGGCGTGCGAAGCGGCCTCGTCGCGGAGTCCGAGCCGACGCCCGAGCTGGCGGGAGCGGCAGCGCGATGAGCCTCGCCGCCACCTTCCAGGCCTTCCGCGGGCAGCGAACCCCGAACTTCCGGATCGTCCAGCGACGGCGGACGTGGTTCCTGTTCTCGGGAGCTGTGGTGGCGCTCGCGCTCGTCGGCCTGTTCGCCCGTGGACTCAACTACTCGATCGACTTCACCGGCGGCAGCATCATCCAGTTCCCTACCGAGTCCGGCGTGACCGTCGAGGAGATCCGCGACCTCCTGGCGCAAGAGCCGTTCGATCGGGGGGACGCCGAGATCCAGGTCGTCGGAGGCAACCGTGTGTCGATCCGGACGACGGCGCTCACCGACCTGTCCGCGGAGGAGCGTACCCAGCTGACCGAGGCGCTCGCCGAGCAGGCGGCCGTCGCGCCCGAGGACGTCAGCATCCAGGTGGTCGGTCCGACGTGGGGAGCGCAGATCACTCGTCAGGCGGTGATCGGCCTCGCCGTCGTCCTCGTGGCGATCAGCATCTACGTGTCGCTTCGGTTCGAGTGGAAGATGGCGCTCGCCGCGATCGCCGCCATGGTCCACGATGTCGTGATCACGGCCGGCGTGTATGCGTTGACCGGGCGGCAGGTGTCGCCGCCCACCGTCATCGCCATCCTCACGATCCTCGGGTTCTCGCTCTATGACTCCGTCGTGATCTACGACAAGGTGAAGGAGAACACAGAGTCGCCCGGGTATCTGGCCAAGGACACGTACGAGGGCGTGGCGAACCTGTCGATGAACCAGGTGCTGATGCGTTCGGTCAACACGTCCCTCGTGGTCGTGCTGCCGATCCTTTCGCTGCTGCTGTTCGGCGGCGAGACGCTGAAGGACTTCGCGTTCGCCATGCTGGTGGGCGTGATCACCGGCGCGTACTCGTCGATCTTCGTGGCGGTTCCCATTCTGGTGATCCTCAAGGAGCGAGAGCCCCGTTATCGGCAGCACCGTGCCCGACTGGAGCGACGGACCGGCGAACGGCCGTTGCGGGCGCTCGAGGCGCCCCCGCCGGAGGAGCCTTCCACCGAACCCGCCGCGGTCGGCGCCCCGACCCGCACGACGCCGGTCCGCCCGCGCCCGAAGACCCGGCGGAAGCCCCCGGCCAAACGGAGGCGAAGATAGCCATGGACCTGGAACGGGTGAAAGCGCTCGTGCGCGACGTGCCCGACTTCCCGCAGGAAGGCATCGTCTTCAAGGACATCACGCCGCTGCTCGCCGATCCCATCGCGTTCTCGACCGTCATCGACCTCATCGTCGTGCACTTCGGTCGTGGCAACGTCGACAAGGTGGTGGGAATCGAGGCGCGCGGCTTCATCCTGGCGTCGCCGGTGGCGTACCACTTCGGCGCTGGGTTCGTGCCGGTGAGGAAGAAGGACAAGCTCCCCTGGGAGACCGAGTCGGCCGACTACGCGCTCGAGTACGGCACGGCGACACTGGAAGTCCACCGCGACGCGGTCACGCCGGGGGAGCGGGTCCTGATCGTTGACGACGTGCTCGCCACGGGCGGCACGGCCGCGGCGACGGCGCAGCTCGTCGAGCGGATCGGCGGAAAGGTGATCGGGATCGCCTGCCTCATCGAGCTTGGGTTCCTGAACGGCCGCGACAAGCTGGAGGGCCACGACCTCTTCTCGTTGATCACCTACTAGCTCCCGCTCGCTCTGCGGGGGGCTACGTTCGCTCGGGAGCTCGCTCACTTCTTGAGCCCCCGCACCCCCCAGACGCGCGGACCTCCGGGCTTACACTGAGATGGAAGGAGGCGGCGCGCGTCGTGGAGGGCACGGAGCAGGTCAGGACGGAACGTCGGAGCCGGTTGCTCTCGCGCCTTCGTCCGGGCGAGCCGGAAACGCCTCCAAGTGGCATCGAGGCGCTTCTTCGTACGGTCAAGTCTTACAACCCCAAGGCAGATCTCAAGGAGATCGCGCGCGCCTACCGCTTCGCCGACGAGCACCACGCCGGTCAGACCCGGCTGTCCGGCGAGGACTTCATCGAGCACCCCCTGTCGGTCGCTCGCATCCTTGCTGATCTCGGTCTGGACACCACGACGCTGGCGGCCGCGCTCCTTCACGACGTGGTCGAAGACACCGACGTCACGCTGGGCCAGTTGGAGGATGAGTTCGGGAACGAGGTCGCCCGGATCGTGGACGGGCTGACCAAGCTCGAATCGATCAGCTTCCGCAGCCGGGAGCAGGAACAGGCCGAGAACGTCCGGAAGATGGTCGTGGCGATGGCGGGTGACATCCGCGTGTTGCTCATAAAGCTCGCCGACCGACTGCACAACATGCGAACGCTCTCACCCCTCCAGATCGACAAGCAGCGCAGGATCTCGACGGAGACACTCGACATCTACGCCCCGCTGGCCCACCGGCTCGGCGTGCAGCAGATCAAGTGGGAGCTCGAGGACCTGTCGTTCAAGACGCTTCACCCCGGCCCGTACCGAGAGATCGCGAGCCTCGTCGAGAGGCGCCGGAGCGAACGCCAGCAGTACATCGACGGAGTATTGGAGGCGGCGCGTTCGCGGCTGCGTGAGGCCGGCATCAAGTCGGATGTCGATGGGCGCACGAAGCACCTGTACTCCATCTACGAGAAGATGGTGATCGGCGGCAAGGAGTTCAACGAGATCTACGACCTTGCGGGACTCCGCGTCTTGGTCGACAACCTTCGTGATTGCTACGGCGCGCTCGGCGCCGTCCACTCGTTGTGGAAGCCGGTCCCGGGTCGGTTCAAGGACTACGTCGCGATGCCCAAGGCGAACATGTACCAGTCACTGCACACGACGGTTGTCGGGCCGCAGGGGCGTCCGATCGAGGTGCAGATCAGGACGAAGGAGATGCACCGGACCGCGGAGTACGGCATCGCCGCGCACTGGCGTTACAAGGAGACCCGCGATGGAAAGAAGACGCGGGACTCCGCCGAGCTCGCCTGGCTCGGGCAGATGCTCGAGTGGCTGAAGGACATGGCCGACCCGCGCGAGTTCATGGAAGGACTGCGGATCGATCTCTACGGCGGCCAGGTCTTCTGCTTCACGCCGAAGGGCGACGTGGTGAACCTCGTGGCGGGCGGGACGCCGGTCGACTTCGCGTACGCGATCCACACGGAAGTTGGTCACCGCACGATCGGCGCCAAGGTGAACGGCAAGCTCGTGCCGCTCGACTACGAGCTCCGGACCGGGGACACCGTGGAGATCCTGACGTCCAAGGCGCAGGGAGAGGGTCCGTCGCAGGACTGGCTGCGGTTCGTCAAGTCGCCGAGGGCCCGCTCGAAGATCCGTCAGTGGTTCAGCCGCGAGCGTCGGGAGGACGCGCTCGAAGAGGGGCGAGATGCGCTTCAGCGCTTGATGCGCCGGCAAAACGTCCCCTTCAAGCGACTGGCGACCGACGAAGCGCTCCAGGAGCTCGCTGACGAGATGAAGTTCCCGAATCTCGATTCGCTGTTCCTCGCCGTCGGTCAGGGACACGTCTCGCCGCAGTCGATCGTGGCGCGACTCACGCGCCTGGTGCAGGAGACGACGGACGAAGATGTCAGCGAGGTCCCGCTGGCGCGACCGGTGCGGATCGAGCAGGACGTGACGTCGGGTGTGGTCGTTCCGGGATCGGCGGACGTGTGGGTGCGGCTGGCGAGGTGCTGCACGCCGGTACCGGGGGACGACATCATGGGGTTCATCACCAAGGGGCAGGGGGTGAGCGTCCACCGCCTCGAGTGTCCGAACGCGAAGGCGCTCTCGTCGCAGTCCGAACGGCTCATCGACGTGTCGTGGCGCGCCGGGAAGTCGACGTCGTTCGTCGTGGCGATCCAGGTGGAGGCGCTCGACCGCACGCGGCTGCTGTCGGACGTGGCGACCGCTTTGTCCGATCACCACGTGAACATCCTGTCGGCGACGTCCGCCGTGGCACGAGACCGGACGACGATCCTGCGGTTCACGTTCGAGCTCGCCGACATCACGCACCTGGCCGGCATCCTCACGGCAGTAAAGAAGGTGGAGAACGTGTACGACGCGTTCCGCGTCGTACCGCGCTAGTGCGTCTCCTGCTTCAACGGGTCCGGCGCGCGTCCGTCACCGTGCGCGGAACGCCGGTCGCCCAGATCGGAACGGGGTTCCTGCTGCTCGTGGGCATCGGCAAGGACGACGACTCCGTCGACTACGACCGGCTCGCGGACAAGGTGTTCCACCTTCGAGTGTTCGAGGACGAGCTGGGCAAGATGAACCGTTCGCTCTCCGACGTGGGCGGCGAGATCCTGGTCGTGCCGCAGTTCACGCTGTTCGGCGACGTCCGAAAAGGGCGGCGGCCGTCGTGGGACGCAGCCGCGCCGCCCGAGACCGCCGAGGATCGCGTCGAGGAGTTCGCTCAGGCGCTCGAGGCTCGAGGCGCGACGGTGAAGCGCGGTGCGTTCCGCGAGCACATGGAGGTCGAGCTGGTGAACGACGGACCCGTCACCTTGTGGATCGACTCGGAGGCGCTGTAGTCATGGCTCGACGGATCGGGCCGCGCCGGCTAGCCGAGCGTGAACACGAACACGACGAAGGCGATCACTCCGACGACGACGCCGACGACGATCAGAGCCGCCAACATGAACGTCCCGATACCGGGGTCGCGCCTCAGCGAGCCCTTGAGGTTCTGCCGGCGTCGCCAGCGCTCGATCGAGTTCGTCCACGTGCTCCAGCGCTGGTCCCCGTGAAGCTCCCGGACGATGTCGCGGTCGGCGTCGG
Source organism: Actinomycetota bacterium (assembly GCA_035640355.1). Classification (NCBI taxonomy): domain Bacteria; kingdom Bacillati; phylum Actinomycetota; species Actinomycetota bacterium. The sequence continues at coordinate 57,420 of DASQWI010000002.1, read as the reverse complement.
ATCCATCGGTCATGCGGACATGGTAAGCAACCAGAACCCGACCCCGATTCACGTCGCGATCCGGGACGGGTCGACCGAGCACGCCTTCGCACCGATCAGTCGGCCGAGCGCTCCGCGGTGTCGCACCACCAGTCCGTACGCGAGCTCCGTGAGACCGGGGAACAGCTCGGCGACGTACGCGATCGGTCGACCGCCCGGGAGCATCCGCGCGAGTGGCGCCACGGCGGCCGCGCCGGAGCGAACCTCGCCGTCGGTCGTCGCGAGGTGCCACGAGGCCATTCGCCGAGCCGGCTCCATGCCCGCGAGCGACTCCTCGGCATCGGGCCCCTGAATCGGCAGGGCACGTATCGAGCCGCGACGATCCCACCTCAGGATCTTCGCCGTGATCCAGCGGCAGAACCCGCAGTCGTCGTCGTACAGGAGCGTCGCGCGGTCCACGTTCTCAGCGTACGGCGTTCGTTACGATTGCCGCCCGATGTACCTGGACGTGTACTCGGACAACTCGTTCGAGACGAACTGCTGGTTGATCGGGGCGGACGGGACGGACGATGCCGTGGTCGTCGACCCGGGGTTCTCGCCGGACGCCGTCCGTCGCCTGCTCGAGCTGGAGGGGCGGCGCCCGGTTGCGGTCCTCGCGACGCACGGGCATTTCGACCACATCGGTGCGGCCGCCGACTTCTGCGGCGACGACATCCCGTTCTACATCCACGAGGCGGACGTGCTCGCGCTGTCGGAGTACGCCGCGTGGGGCGGACTTACGTCCGGACGCCCCATCTCTCCGGTCCCCGTCAAGGACGTCCGGACGGTCGCCGACGGCGACGTGCTGACGTTCGCCGGGTTCCGCATCGAGGTGCTCCACACGCCGGGGCACACGCCCGGCAGCGTCGTCTATCGCACGGACGGCTGGGCGCTTTCGGGCGATCTGGTCTTCGCCGGGACGATCGGGCGCAGCGACTTCCCGAACTCTTCTCCGCTCGACATCGAGCGAAGCCTCCGCCGCTTCCTCGAGCTTTCCGACCCGACAGCGATCTACCCGGGACACGGACCTCGAACCACGGTGGGCCGCGAGCGCGCGAGCAACCCGTTCCTGCGAGACCTCTAGTGGAGCTCCAGCCGCCGCGGGGAACGGCGGATCTGCTGCCGCCACGTTCGGACGCGATCCTGTCCCTCTACGACGAGGCGCACGAGCTCGCGCGTCGTTTTGGCTACCGGTACGTCGAGACGCCGACGTTCGAGCAGACCGAGCTGTTCGCACGCACATCGGGCGATACGTCGGACGTCGTGTCGAAGGAGATGTTCACCTTCGAGGACAAGGGTGGGCGATCGATGACGCTGCGACCGGAGAGCACCGCGTCGGTCGTTCGCGCCTTCCTGGCCAACGCCCAGAAGCTGCCGACGCCGTTCAAGGCGTACTACGTGCATCCGAACTACCGGCACGGTCGACCGCAGGCCGCGCGGCTCCGCGAGTTCCGTGTGTTCGGCATCGAGGTACTCGGAACGGCTGCGCCCGACGCGGATGTCGAGGTCGTCGAGCTCGCCGACACGTTCCTTCGCGCGCGGGGGTTGCGCGACGTCGTCCTCCACCTGAACTCCGTCGGCGACGAGGTATGCCGTCCCCCGTACCGGAAAAAGCTGATCGCGTACCTCGAACCACACGTCGACGAGCTCGACGAGGACTGCCGGAAGCGCCTCCACACGAACCCCATGCGGATACTCGACTGCAAGGTCGACGGGAAGAAGGACTTCGTCCTCGCGGCCCCACTCATCTCCGACAACCTCGACGAGGCGTGCGCCGCGCACTTCGCCGCGGTTCGGCGGGGTCTCGAGGGAGTGGGCGTGGCGTTCGAGCACGACCCGCACATCGTTCGGGGGCTCGACTACTACACGCGGACGGCGTTCGAGTTCGTGTCGAACGCCATCGGCGGCCAGCAATCGACGATCTGCGGGGGCGGTCGCTACGACGGGCTGGCCACGGTGCTCGGCGGCTCGGACGTGCCCGGCGTCGGGTTCGGCATGGGCATCGACCGCGCACTGATCGCCATGGAGACCGAAGGAGTTGAGCTCCCGCCGCCGAGAGCGCCGCGCTGCTTCGTGGTTGCGATCGCCGGCGCCCGGCGTGCCGGACTCGAGCTCGTGGGCGACCTGCGAGCGGCCGGAATCTCCACCGAGCGCGCGCTCGAGGACCGCCCACTCGGCGCACAGCTGCGGATGGCCGATCGGGTTGGCGCCCGCTACGCGGCGATCCTGGGGGAACGTGAGACCGAGGCCGGCGTCGTGACGCTCCGAAAGCTCGACGACGGCACGCAGGAAGAGGTCGCTCGGGCCGATGTGGTCAACTGGCTCATGCGCAACGACGGGACCGAGCACCGATGAGCGGGTTCGCCACGTCGATGCGAACGCACGCGTGCGGCGATCTCCGCGGGTCCGACGCCGGAGTTGAGGTGACGCTGTGCGGCTGGGTGTGGCGTCAGCGCGACCACGGAGGCGTGGCGTTCGTCGACCTTCGCGACGCCGCCGGGCTCGTGCAGCTCGTGGTCCACCCACAGGAGGCTCCGGAGGCACACGCCACCGCGCAGTCGTTCAAGTCGGAGTCCGTCGTTCGGATCACCGGCGAGGTGCGGATGCGGCCGGAGGGCACCGTGAACCGCGGCCTGCCGACGGGCGAGGTCGAGGTCTCGGTACGCGACGTCGAGGTGCTCGCCGTCGCGGAGACTCCGCCGTTCCCAATCGAGGACCGAACCGAAGCGTCCGAGGAGCTTCGTCTCCGATACCGCTACCTCGACCTGCGGCGGCCGGAGATGACGCGGGTGCTGAGGCTACGGCACCGGATCGTTCGGATCATCCGCGAGGAGATGGACGCGCGTGGGTTCGTCGACGTCGAGACACCGCTGCTCACGCGGAGCACGCCGGAGGGCGCGCGGGACTTCCTCGTGCCGTCGCGGCTGTGGCCCGGATCCTTCTACGCCCTGCCACAGTCGCCGCAACAGCTGAAGCAACTGCTGATGGTCGGCGGGCAGGACCGCTACTACCAGATCGTGCGGTGCCTGCGCGACGAGCAGACGCGCGCCGATCGGAGCTTCGAGTTCACTCAGCTCGACATGGAGATGTCCTTCGTCTCCGAAGAGGACGTCATCGCGGTGATCGAACCGGTGTACGCGCGCATCGTTCGCGACGTCCATGGCGTCGAGGTTCCGACGCCGTTTCCGCGGATGACGTACGCCGAGATGATCTCGCGCTACGGAACCGACAAGCCGGACCTGCGCTACGGCGACCGGATGCTGATCGCCGACCTTTCGGAGGACTTCGCCGGTACGGGATTCAACGCCTTCGCCAAGGCGCTCGCCCAGGACGGCGCGATCCACGGTTTCGCGACTCCTTGGGACGGCGAGCCGTCGCGCGGCGACATGCGCGAGCTCGAGACGTTCGTCCGCGGCCGCGGCGCCGCCGGCCTGGCGTGGTTCCGGGTGACCGGCGCGAACGGCCTCGACGGACCGATCGCCAAGTTCCTCGCTCCGGACGAGCAGGCAGCGATCGTCAAGAAGACCGAGGCGTCGCTGGGCGACGTCGTGTTTCTCGTCGCCGACAAGCCGAGCCGGGTGAACTCTGCGCTCGACGGCCTCCGCCGCCAGATGGCGGCGCGGTTCGACCTCGCGCGCGAAGGTGAGTGGACGTTCGTGTGGATGGTGGAGCCGCCGCTGTTCGAATGGGGAGAAGATGAGGGGAAGTGGGTCTCGGTGCACCATCCGTTCACCGCGCCGGCGAGCGACGACCTCGATCCGCACACGGCTACCTCCCGGGGGTACGACCTCGTGTTGAACGGGTTCGAGCTCGGCGGCGGGAGCATCCGCATCCATCGCCCGGAGGTACAGCACAAAGTGTTCGAGGTGCTCGGTCTGTCCGACGAGGAGATCGAGGAGAAGTTCGGCCACATGCTGACCGCGTTCCGCTACGGCGCGCCGCCGCACGGCGGGATCGCCATGGGGATCGATCGCCTGGCGATGCTGATGGCGGGGAAGGAGACGCTCCGAGACGTTACCGCCTTTCCGAAATCCCAGTCCGGAGCCGATCCGCTCACCGGCGCGCCGTCGCCGGTCTCGGAGGATCAGCTGCGAGAGCTCGGCATCGCCGTCATCGAACAACCCGAGGAAGACTGATGGACGAGCTCAACGCGCGCGACCTCGAGATCCTCACCGGGCCGAACTATGGGACGTTCGTGACGATGAACTCCGACGGATCACCGCACGCCACGATCACGTGGGTAGACGCAGCCGATGGAAACGTGTTGATCAACACCGCGCAGGGCAGGGTGAAGGACAGGAACGTCCGCGCGAACCCACGTGTTGCCGTCGCGGTGCTGCCCGACGGTGATGCGTACGACTGGATCTCGGTCATCGGTACCGTCATCGACATCCAGACCGGCGACAAGGCCGAACGCCACATCGACACGCTGAGCCACCGCTACGACGGCCATGGGTATTCCTTCACGCCGGGCCAGGTCCGCGAGATCCTCACGATCCGCCCCGACCGCGTCATCCGTTACAAGACCTGACGCCGTGAGCGACGTTCCCCTCGCCGCGCGCATCCGCCCGCGGACGTTCGACGAGTTCGTGGGTCAAACGCACCTCATCGGGCCGGGGAAGGCGCTGACCCAGCTCATCGAGGGCGGGCACCTGCCGTCGGTCGTGCTGTGGGGTCCAGCAGGCACGGGAAAGACGACGCTCGCGTACCTACTCGCGGATGCCGTCGGCGCCGAGCTCGTGCAACTATCGGCCGTGTCGTCCGGTGTGGCCGACGCTCGCAAGGTGATCGAACGAGCCAAGGGCGGCATGTTCCGAACGGTGCTCTTCGTCGACGAGGTGCACCGCTGGTCGAAAGCGCAGCAGGACGTCCTGCTTCCCGCCGTCGAGGAGGGAACGATCACGCTGATCGGCGCAACGACGGAGAACCCGTACTTCTCGCTCGTCACGCCGCTGCTGTCGCGCTCGATCCTATTGCGGCTCGAGCCGCTCGGCGACGAGGACGTGAGGACGCTGCTGAAGCGGGCCCTAACCGACGAGGACCAAGGCCTCGGCAAGATGGGCGTCGAGATCGCCGACGAGGCGCTCTCGCACCTGATCGAGGTGGCGGGCGGCGACGCTCGCATCGCGCTGACGGGACTGGAAGCGTCCGTTCTGGCCGCTCGCGCCGCGGGAGAGGACACCGTAACGCTCGACCTGGCCGCGGACGCGATCCAGAAGAAGGCGATCGTCTACGACCGGCAGGGCGACGCGCACTACGACGTGATCTCCGCGTTCATCAAGAGCATCCGGGGCTCGGATCCGGACGCGACGCTGTTCTGGCTCGCGCGCATGCTGGAGGCGGGGGAGGACGCGCGCTACATCGCGCGGCGAATGGTCGTGCACGCCAGCGAGGACATCGGCCTGGCCGACCCACGCGCGCTGCAGATCGCGGTCGCCGCCGCGCAAGCGGTCGAGTACGTCGGTCTCCCCGAGGCCCGACTGAACCTCGCAGAGGCGGCGATCTACCTCGCGCGGGCACCGAAGTCGAACAGCGTGATCGTCAGCCTGGGGAAGGCGCAGGAGGACGCTGCGTCGAACGACCCGGTCCCGCTCCACTTGCGGGACGCGCACTACCCGGCCGCCAAGCGGCTCGGTCACGGGAAGGGGTACAAGTACCCGCACGAGTACCCGGGACGGCGGGTCGAGCAGCAATACCGCCCCACTCGCTTCGAGGGCAACCGCTATTACGAGCCCTCGGGTGAGGGAGAGGAAACCTAGTCGCGCTGGCACGAACGTTCGCAACCGCGTCGCTGGATATGATGCCCCGACCTTCACCGAGGAGATGCCATGATCGCTGCGCTCGACGGAGGCGACGTCGCACTCATCGTCCTTTCCGCGTTCTGGGGACTGCTCGTGCTGTTCCTGTGCGTCGTCCTGCTGAACACATTCCGCGTGCTCGAGAGCACCAAGCTGCTGATCGACGGGATCCGCGAGGAGACCGTGCCGCTGTTGACAGAGGTCCGCGGCTCCGTTGAGCGCACCAATCGTGAGCTCGACCGGGTCGACGGCCTGCTGATCAGCGCCGGAGAGATCGTGCAGCGCTTGTCGCGGCTGAGTGGGCTCGTTGAGCGGGCGGCGACCGGGCCGCTCGTCCGGATCATCTCCGTCGGCGCCGGGGTCCGGCGCGCCGCCAGCCGATTCGGCGGCAGGAAGCCCCGACCGTGAGGGCGTAGTCCACCGTGCTGAGACGGGCGTTCTGGATCGCGCTGGGCATCGGCGCGGGCGCCGCCGGCGCGATCGTGACGATGCGATTCGCCCGTCGCCAGGCCCGCAAGGTCGCTCCGGCCACGCTCGCCCGGGAGGCGCGCGGCGGGATCATGGACATCGCCAAGCTGTTCTCCGAGGCGATCGAGGAGGGGAAGGCCGCGATGCGCGAGACAGAGGACGAGCTCAGCCGCGACTGAACCGGCCGGCGGCGGGGACGAACGCTCGCGCTCACCGGCTTGCTGCTTGTGCCGCCCGGACCCCTCGTAGACTCATTTTTGGATGGAAGGTCGTGAGATCCGCGAGTCGTTCCTGCGTTTCTTCGAGGAGCGCGGGCACAAGCGCGTCCCCTCGTCGTCGCTGATCCCGCCCCCCGAATCGGGGCTGCTGCTCACCAACGCTGGGATGAACCAGTTCATCCCGTACTTCCTCGGGCACACTCAGGCGCCGTTCCCGCGCGCCGTCACCGCGCAGAAGGTGTTCCGGGCGCTCGACATCGACAACGTCGGTCACACCGCGCGGCATCTGACCCTGTTCGAGATGCTGGGGAACTTCTCGTTCGGCGACTACTTCAAGAAGGAGTCGTGCGCCTGGGGGCTCGAGCTCGTCACGCAGGTGTGGGGCATCGACCGAGACCGGATCTGGGTGACGGTGTTCGAGACCGACGACGAGACGGTCGACGTCTGGCTGGACATCGGCATCCCACGCGATCGGATCGTGCACCGGGGCGTGGCGGACAACTACTGGTGGACGCACGCGGCCGGTCCGGCGGGCCCGTGCTCAGAGATCTACGTCGACCGCGGCGAGCGGTACGGCCCCGAAGGGGGACCCGCCGTTGACGAGGAGCGGTACGTCGAGATCTGGAACCACGTGTTCATGCAGGACGAGGTCGACGACGCGATGTCGATCGTGCAGGAACTGCCGGCCAAGAACATCGACACGGGCTCGAGCCTCGAGCGGGTGGCGATGGTCCTCCAGGACGTCGACAACATCTTCGAGACGGATCTGATCCGACCGCTGCTGGTCGAAGCCGAGTCGGTGTCGGGTCATTCGCACGGCGTCGACGAAAAGACCGATGTATCGCTCAAGGTGATCGCCGAGCACGGGCGCGCCACGGCGTTCCTCATCGCCGACGGTGTGCAACCCTCGAACGAAGGTCGGGGCTACATCCTCCGTCGGATGCTCCGGCGGGTCGTCAGCCATGCCCGTCGGCTCGACGTCGACCGTCCGGTGATGCAGCCGATCGTGTCACGCGTCGTCGATCTGTTCGGCGACGCCTACCCCGAGCTCATCGAGAACCGCGCGTATATCGAACGGGTGGCGACGTCCGAGGAGGAACGCTTTGCGTCGACGCTTCGGCAAGGGATGGCGCTGTTCGAGGGCGAAGTCGGCCGGGCGGAGGGAAGCATCGAGGGCGACGTCGTGTTCAAACTCCACGACACCTACGGCTTCCCCAAGGAGCTGACGCGCGAGCTCGCCGAGGACGCCGGGCTCGAGATCGACGAGTCACGCTTCGAGGAACTCATGGCCGAGCAGCGCGAGCGGGCGAAGCGGGCGGCGAAACGTGGGCGCGCCGAGGAGCAGCTCGCCGAGGTGGCGGCGGAGACCGGCAAGACGGAGTTCGTGGGGTACGAGCGTCTCGAGAGCGACGGACGTCTGGTCGCGCTCCTGTCGGACGGCGGCCGGACATCGGACGTCCACGAGGGACAGGAGGTCCGGTTCGTTGTGGACCGCACGCCGTTCTACGCGGAGTCCGGCGGACAGATCGGGGATCAGGGGATCGTTCGAGCGCCCGGCGGCGTGATCCGCGTGACCGATGCGCAGTTCGGACCGGGCGAGGTGATCGTGCACACCGGCGTCGTCGATGCCGGCGAGATCCACCAGGGCGACGAGATCCACGGCGAGGTCGACGTCGGTCGTCGCGAGGCGACAGCGCGATCGCATACCGCCACGCACATCGTCCACTGGACCCTCCGGCACATCCTGGGAGAACACGCGCGGCAGGCGGGTTCGCTGGTCGCGCCCGGCCGGTTGCGGTTCGACTTCCCGCACCACTCGTCGGTGCCGCGGGACGTGCTCGAGCAGGCCGAGGAGCTCGCGAATAGCAAAACCGTGGATGACGACCAGGTCACGATCTACGAGACGACGTTCGACGAAGCGAAGAACCAGGGCGCGATCGCACTGTTCGGCGAGAAATACGGCGATTTCGTCCGCGTCGTGGAGGTCGGCGACTACTCGGTCGAGCTCTGCGGCGGCACCCACGTCCATCACACCGGTCACGTGGGGACGATCAGGCTCCTCGGTGAGGGCTCGATCGGCGCAGGGATGCGCCGCGTCGAAGCGGTCGTCGGCCCCGATGCGCTCCGCGAGATCAACATGGAGCGCGAGTGGCTCCAGGGTGTCGCCCAGGCGCTCGGCACCGACCCCACGAACGCCGCCGAGCGCGCCCGTCAGCTCGTCGAGCGCGTGAAGCAACTCGAGAGCGCGCGGGGGAAGGAGGATCGCGAGCGCCGTCGGGAGCGCGCGTCCGACATCGCGGCATCGGCGCGCGAGGTCGGCGGGGCCAAGCTCGTCGTCGCGATCGAGGACGCCGAGGCCGACGCGCTGCGAGCGCTCGCGCAAGACGTGGCGAACCGTCTGGAGAACGAGGGCGGCGCGGCGGTCATACTCGGCACCGGCCGCGGAGGAAAGGCGCTGCTCGTGGGGGCGGCATCGAGCAACCTGGTCTCGCGAGGGGTCACGGCGCCTGCGCTCCTCGAGCCGGCCGGGACGATCGTCGGCGGGAGCGCCGGCGGCAAGCCGAACCTCGCCTTCTCGGGCGGCCCGAGGGGCGACGCCTACAACGAGGCGCTGGAAGCCATCGAGCCGCGGCTGAAGGAGCTCCTCGCCCAACGTGACTGAGCGGGGCCGAGTTCTCGGTCTCGATCTGGGAGATGCGCGGATCGGCGTTGCCATCTCCGACGACGACCGCCGCCTCGCCGTCCCGCTTGGAACGGTCAGGACGGGCGCGCCTTCGGACGTGAAGGCGATCGCCGAGCTCGTCCGAGAAAACGACGTGACGCTCCTCGTGGTCGGACATCCCCTCAACATGTCCGGAGAAGCGGGTGAGCGCGCCCATCACGCCGAGCGCTTCGCCAATGCGCTCACCGGGTTCCTGCAGATCCCCGTGGTGCTCCATGACGAGCGGCTCTCATCGGTACAGGCCGATCGGGCGCTCCGCGAGTCCGGAGCCGGCGGGCCGCAACGCCGCCGTTCGATCGACCGGTCCGCCGCGACGGTGATCCTCCAGTCGTGGCTCGACGCGCGCCGGCGGTGAAGCGCGTGTCGTGCCGCGCAGGCGACATCGAGTTGGACACTCTTCGATTGGAACGATCCGAAGCGGGTCCGCAACCTGGCAGCAACTCTGACAGCGCTTGCGTAGCCAGCAGCTGGGTATGCTCCCCGGCCGATGCAGGGCACCGCTCCTCAGGGGACGGACGTACCCGCCGGCCGACACCGATCGGTGAGGCGCCGGCGGTGGGGCCTTTCCATCCTCCTCCTGGTCGTCCTGCTGATCGCCGCAGGGGGCGTCGCCGCCGCGCGGTACTACGACTGGTGCCGGGGAGCTTCGGGCCCGCGCGAGCCGGTCACGTTCGAGGTGGAACGGGGCACGAGCGGCTCCGAGATCGTTGACGGTCTTCACGACCGCGGCGTCCTGCGGTGCGCACTCGTGTCGAGGTGGGAGCTCCGCCGCAGAAGTCTAGAGGACGAGCTACGGAGTGGCTCGTTCGAGCTCACGACCAACATGAAGCTCGACCAGGTGCTCGTCGTCCTAACCACTCCGCCGGAACAAGTACCGACGGTGCGGTTGACGATCCCAGAGGGGTACCGCCTCACGCAGATCGCCCAACGAGTGAGGGAGGAACTGAGGATCTCGTCGGAGCAATTCAACCGCGCGATCGCAAAGGGTGACTGGTCCCTACCGCCGTACCTTCCCGACGACGCCGAGAGCGTCGAAGGGTTCCTGTTCCCCGAGACGTATGAGTTTCGCGCGGAAGGTACGACGGCCGACGACGTCATCGCTCGACTGATCGATCAGTTCGGCGCGGTGGCCGAGGACCTGCCGTGGGACAACGCGGAGGCGCTCGGCGTCATGCCGTACGAAGTGGTCACGATCGCCTCGATGATCGAGGAGGAGGCGAGGGTCGCCGAGGAGCGACCCGTCATCGCCGGCGTCATCTACAACCGGCTGGAGTCCGGCATGACGCTCGGCATCGACGCCACACTGCTGTACGACGACCCCACGCCTGATGGACAGCTGTCCTTCTCGGATCTCAATTACGACAGCCCGTACAACACGAGGCTTAACGGCGGTTTGCCCCCCACCCCGATCTCGAGTCCCGGACTGGCCTCCTTGCGGGCAGCGCTCGAGCCCGCTGAGACGGAGTTCTTCTTCTATGTGCTCTGCGGCGAGGACGGACACCACGAGTTCGCCGTTACGAATGCGGAGCACGAGCAGAACCGGGCCCGTTGCGGTGAGTGACGCGGCGGCCGCCGCAGCACCGTGGATCGGAGGCGACACCCGGATCGTCGGCGTCATCGGATGGCCGGTCTCGCACAGCCTCTCACCCCTGATCCACAACGCCGCCTTCGCTGCGCTCGACATGAACTGGGCATACGTGCCGTTGCCGGTCCCCCCCGGGAACGTGCTCGAGGCCCTTAGGGGATTGCGGGCGCTCGGATTCGCCGGCGCGAACGTGACGATGCCTCACAAGACCGAGATCACCGCGCTCGCCGACGAGCTCACCGACGACGCTCGGCTCCTCAGGTCGGTGAACACGCTCGTGGTCACGACGGACGGCATCGTCGGACACAACACCGACTGTCCCGGGTTCGACCGGTTCATCACGCGCGACGCGGGGTTCGATGCGGCCGACAGGATTGCGCTTGTATTCGGCGCCGGGGGAGCGGCGCGGGCGTGCGCGGTCGCGCTTGCCCGCGCGGGTCTTCGCGAGCTCGTCGTCGCGCTGCGTGATCCATCGCGTGTGCAGTCGGTCAGCGATGCAGTCGATGACATCGGCACCAAGGTCACGGCGGTGACGTTCGAGGAAGCCCCTACCGTGACGGCGGACCTCGTAGTGAACGCCACCCCGCTCGGCGCCCACGACGAATCCCTACCGATCCCGGTGCTCGGTCCGGAAGTGCTCGTCGTCGACCTCCTCTACCGGCCGCACCAGACCCCGCTCCTTGCCGCAGCGCGCGACGCCGGTGCGAGCTCGTACGGCGGTCTCGGCCTGCTGCTTCATCAGGCCGGGCTCGCGTTCGAGCTGTGGACCGGTCGGCCGGCGCCTCTCGACGTCATGTCCGCCGCCGCGATGACCGAGCTCGCCGCCCCGGGGAGAGGGGAAACGCCGGAAGGCTGATCCCCGCGGTGCCGATCCGGGGGCCGCGGCACCTCAAGGGCGCGGCGCCGCGGCCCGATGTTCGGATGACCCGCCATGTCGCACGCTAGCCTCGCGCCCCGATGACCTGGGTCCGGGTGCTCGTTGCCTTGCCGCTCGGACTGGCGTTCGGGAGCTTTCTGACCATCGCCATCCACCGAGTCCCTGCGGGCGAGTCGGTCGTGCGACCGCGCTCGAGGTGCCCTTCCTGCGGAACGAACGTCCGCGCGGTGGACACCGTTCCGATCGTTTCCTGGGTCGCGCTCCGCGGCCGGTGTCGTACGTGCGGTGCGCGGATCTCTGTGGCGTACCCTCTCACGGAGCTGGCAACGGGAGCGTTGTTCGTCACCACCGCGCTGGTGTTCGAAGACCTCTGGGCCACGGCGTTGCTCGCGCCCTTCCTCGGCCTGCTGTTTGCGCTTTCCGTTATCGACATCCGCCATCACAAGATCCCCAACCGCCTCGTCTATCCCGCCATCCTGCTGTCGTCAGCGTGGGTCCTCGTTGCCGATCTCGCCGGTTCCGAGCTCTCCGCCCCGTCGGCGGGGATCGGGTTCCTCGCGTACGGCGTCGGGCTTCTCATCGTCGCGCTCATCTCGCCCAGGGGGATGGGCATGGGCGACGTGAAGCTCGCCGCGTTGGTCGGGCTCGTTCTCGGCTCGCTCGGCCTGGATCACGTCGCCGTCGCGGCGGGTCTGGGGATCCTGTTCGGAGGAGTTGGGGCGATCGTCGCTCTCGTTGCCGGCGCCGGTCGGAAGACGCCGATCCCGTTCGGGCCGTACCTGGCGGCGGGCGCGGTCGTGGCGACGTTCGTCGGCGGGCAGATCGCTGACGCATACCTGAGTCTGATCTCGTAGCGCAGGCTCGGCGTCGACGCGTCGAAAGGTTCGTACGACTTCCTGCAAAGGACGTCTCATGATTCGGCCAACCGTGCCGAAGGAAGTCATCAGGGATATCGAGGCGCATCGAGCCGCGGGAACCGAGGCGATGGGCTGCCGGCGGCGCGCTCGGGGGGAGCGGTCGCCGGTCGGAAGGGGGCGGTTCCGATAGGGACCGCCCCCCACCACCCATGTCGGGGTTCCCGGGGCGCCGACTACCCGTCTCTATGATGAGTGCCACCGATGCTGCGGCTGCTCACGGCGGGTGAATCGCATGGCAAGGGCCTCGTCGGCGTGCTCGAGGGTCTTCCGGCCGGAGTACCGATCTCGCCGAAGGAGATCGCAGGGGAGCTCGCGCGCCGTCGGCACGGACACGGCCGCAGCGGCAGGCAGAAGCTGGAGACGGATCGCTTCGAGATCCAGTCAGGCGTGCGCCACGGGCGGACGCTCGGTAGCCCCATCGCCGTCACGATCGACAACGCCGAGTGGCAGCAGAGGTACCGGGAGCTGATGAGCGTCGAAGGTGACGCCGATCCCGACGAGAAGCTCACGCGTCCCAGGCCCGGGCACGCCGACCTGGCCGGCGTGCAGAAGTACGGCTTCGACGACGTTCGCAACGTTCTGGAGCGAGCGAGCGCGCGCGAAACGGCGATGAGGGTTGCGCTCGGCGTGTTCTGCAAGGCGTTCCTGACCGAGCTCGGCATCGACGTCGTCTCGCACGTCGTCCGCATCGGCTCCGTGGCGGTTGGTGGTTCCGACATGCCCGGCCCGGAGGACCTCGAGGTGGTCGATTCGTCGCCCGTGCGGTGCTTCGACGATGAGGCGGGCACGAGGATGGTCGAGGAGATCGACCGGATCCGGAAGGACCGCGACACAGTCGGCGGGGTGTTCGAGGTCCTCGCCTACGGATGCCCGCCGGGGCTCGGATCGCACGTGCAGTACGACCGCAAGCTCGACGCTCGCCTCGCGCTCGCCCTGATGAGCATCCAGTCGGTAAAGGGCGTCGAGATCGGCGACGGGTTCGCCACGGCCTCGCGTCCGGGGTCCGAGGCCCACGACGAGATCGCGGAGGGGTTTCGGCGAACGACCGCGCGCGCGGGGGGGATCGAGGGGGGGATGAGCACCGGGGAGCCGATCCGCGTTCGAGCCGCGATGAAGCCGTTCTCGACGGTACCGAGGGCGCTGTCGACGATCGACCTTCGAACGGGAAAGGGCGATGTGGCGATCGCGCAGCGAACCGATGTGTGCGCCGTACCGGCCGGCGGGGTCGTCGGCGAGAGCGTGGTGGCGTTCGTTCTGGCCGGCGCGGTGCTCGAGAAGTTCGGCGGCGACTCGCTCGTGGAGACTCGACGCAACCTCGACGGGTACATGGCCGGGCTCGGGATCTCGCCGGGGCGGTCGTGATCGTTTACCTCGTCGGCATGCCCGGCTCGGGCAAGTCAATCGTCGGTCCGGTGCTCGCCGCTCGGTTGGGCGTTCCGTTCGTCGAGCTCGACGCGGAGGTCGAGAGCTCCGGCGGCGCGTCGGTGCGCGACATCTTCGACCGCGACGGCGAGGCGCGGTTCCGCGAGCTGGAGGCGGCGGCGCTCGTCGAGGTCGCTCGGCGCGACCCGTCGGTCGTCTCGTGCGGGGGCGGCGTGGTTCTCGAGCCGGCGAACCGGGTGACGCTGCGCGCGACGGGCGAGGTCGTGTTCCTCTCCGTTCCGCTCCGCGTCCTTCGCGAGCGCGTCCGTCCGGCGTCCGACCGACCGCTCATCCGGGAGGAAGGCGATCTGGAGCGATTGTTCAAGGAACGCGAGCCGCTGTATCGCGAGTTCGCGGTGCATGTCGTCGATGCGAGCGGCCCTGTCGAAGAGGTGGCCGCAGCGATCCACAAGGAGCTGCTCCAGTGGAGCGCGTGACCGTCGTCGTCCCGAGCCGATCGTACGACGTGACGGTCGCGTCGGGGATCCTCGACGAGGCGGGCGCGCACCTGCCCGAGCTCGCCGGCGTCGAGCGCGCGTTCGTCGTGGCCGACACAAACGTTGCCGAGCGCTACCTGGAGCCGCTCGGACGAGGGCTGGCAGAGCGCGGCTGGGCGCGAGTGCACCTGGTGGTTCCGGAGGGCGAGGACGCCAAGACGCTCCCGATGGCGACGGTGCTCCATCGTCAGCTCGCGACGCAGGAGGCACACCGCGACGACCTCGTCGTCGCGCTCGGCGGCGGTTCCGTCGGCGACCTTGCGGGCTTCGTCGCGGCGACGTACATGCGGGGGGTTCCCTTCCTCCAGGTGCCGACGTCGCTCACCGCACAGGTCGACGCGGCGGTGGGGGGCAAGACCGCGGTCAATCTGCCGGAGGGGAAGAACCTCGTCGGCGCGTTCCACCAGCCCGTCGCCGTGCTCGCTGACGTCGCTACGCTCTCGACGCTCGGGGATCGCGAGTACGGCTCCGGCCTTGCCGAGGTGGCGAAGTACGCGCTGACGCTCGACGTCGAGCTGCTCGAGATGCTCGAGCGCGATCCCGCAGCGGTATTGGAACGCCGGCTGCCGGTGCTCGAGCCGCTGGTCGCGCGGTGCATCCGGGCCAAGGCCGCCGTCGTCGGCGAGGATGAACGCGACGCGGGACGGCGCCTCGTCCTGAACTACGGTCACACGCTCGGCCATGCGTTGGAGCGTCTCGATTCGTTCGCCGGACGCTCACACGGCGAGGCGATCTCGATCGGGATGACGTTCGCCGCGCGACTGGCCGAGGAGCTCGGCATCACAACGTCCGGTCTCGCCGCGCGGCACGCGCGGTTGTTCACTGCGCTCGGCCTCGACGCGCTCGGTTCGCTGCCACCAGCGGACGAGGTCCTCGCCGCGATGCGGATGGACAAGAAGTACCGCGGGGGCATGCGGTTCGTGTTGCTCGAGGACGTGGGCCGCCCGATCGTGGTCGATCCCATCGACGAGGAACCGCTGCGCCGCATCCTGGAACAGATGAGGACCCGCGGAGGGTCTGGGAGCTAGCGTGCGGGTCCTGTTCCTGTTCGGTCCGAGCCTCGGCGCCCTCGGAACGCGAGAGCCCGAGCGGTACGGCACGCAGACGCTCCAGGAGATCATGCACGAGGTGACGGAACGCGCCGATGCGCTCGGCCACGAGACACAGTGGCGGCAATCCGATCACGAGGGCGAGCTCGTCGGCTGGTTACTCGGTGCGCGCGGCGACGGGTTCGACGTCCTCGTGGTGAATCCCGGCGCACTAACCCACTACTCGTACACGATCCGCGACGCCATCGAGGCGTCGGGCGTTCCGGCGATCGAGGTCCACATGACCAACATCTACGCTCGCGAGGAGTTCCGGCGGGAGTCCGTGATCTCGCCCGTCTGTCGCGCGACCATCACCGGCGCTGGTGCCGGCGGATATCACCTGGCGCTCGAGGCGGTTCCTTGGATCACGCGCTGAGGCGCGAGCGCCTCGAGGAGCGACTACGCGAGCTCGGCGTGGATGCGCTCCTCGTCACGCGTCTCCCCAACGTCCGGTACCTCACCGGCTTCACCGGATCGAACGGCCAGCTCGTCGTCGGGCCGAACGGATCCGTGCTCTTCACCGACGGCCGCTACGAGCATCAGTCGTCGAGGGAGGTTCCCGACGTCCGCCGCGAGATCTACTCCGAGACGTTCGCGGAACGGGCCGCCGCGTGGGGCGGAGCCGCGGGCGTGACGCGCATCGGCTTCGAGGCGGCGGGTCTCACGTACAAGGTTTGGAGCGATCTGCGCGACCGGGTGGCGGGCGCGTTCGACCTCGTTTCGACCGACGGAGAGGTGGAGCGCCTTCGCGTAGCCAAGGAACGGTCGGAGATCGAGGCGATCGCCCGGGCGCAGGCGTGCGCCGACGAGGCGTTCGATCGCGTCGTCCTCGGCGGCGGGGTTCGTGAAGGCGTCACGGAACGCGGGCTTGCTCGCTCGCTAGAGGAGGCGATGCGTGATGCGGGCGCCGACGACCTGGCGTTCGACCCGATCGTGGCGTTCGGCGAGCAGGCGGCCGAGCCACATCACTCTCCGACGGACCGTCCTCTCGCACCCGGCGACGTCGTGAAGCTCGACTTCGGCGCCATCGTCGACGGTTACCACTCCGACATGACGAGAACCGTCGCGTTGGGCGAACCGAGGCCTGAGCTGCGCACGATGCACGATCTCGTCGCGGTGGCGCAGCGCCGGGCGATGGAGACCGTTCGAGCCGGTGCGGGGCTTGCGGTCGTCGATCGCGCCGCGCGCGGGGCGATCGACGACGCGGGCTTCGGCGACAGCTTCCCACACGGCCTCGGCCACGGCGTCGGCCTAGAGATCCACGAGGATCCCCGCCTCCGATGGGACGCGGACGGTGAGCTTGCGGAGGGTGCCGTGGTCACGATCGAACCCGGCGTGTACGTTCCGGGCCTCGGCGGCGTCCGGATCGAGGACATGGTGGAGGTGACATCGGACGGCTGCCGCGCGATGGCGCGTTCGACGAGAGAGATGGTGGTCCTGTGAGCGTCTCGACGAACGACCTGAAGAACGGGATGACGCTCGACCTCGACGGCACGCTGTTCCAGATCGTGGAGTTCCAACACGTAAAGCCGGGGAAGGGTGGCGCGTTCGTGCGCACGAAGCTCCGCAACGTCCGGACCGGCGCCGTGGTCGAGCGCACGTTCAATGCCGGAGTGAAGGTCGGCCTCGCCATCGTCGAACGCAAGGAGATGCAGTACCTGTATCGCGACGGCGACCACTACACCTTCATGGACATGGAGAGTTACGAGCAGTTGCCCGTGCCGGCGAGCGTGGTCAGCGACTCCGCGCACTACATGGCCGAGGGCACCAACGCGCAGGTCGCGGTCCACCAGGGCACGCCGATCGCCGTCGAGCTTCCGGCGTCCGTGCCGCTCACGGTCACCCAGACCCAGCCCGCGGTGAAGGGCGACACGCGAACCAACGCCATGAAGCCCGCCACGGTCGAGACCGGCCACGTGGTCCAGGTCCCGCTGTTCGTGGGGGAAGGGGAGCGGATCAAGGTTGACACGCGCTCGGGCCAATACATCGAGCGGGTGAAGTGAGGGCCGGGGCTGGGGTAGCACAGTGAGCGAAGCGAACGTTGTGCGGACCCCAGAGAACGGATGACGTCGCGGCGCGAGGCGCGCCGCCAAGCGATCGACGTCCTCTACCAGGCCGACGTCACGGAGAAGGATCCGCGAATCGTCCTCGGCGAGTGGCGCTCCGCAGGTCGGGAGATCGACCCGTTCGCCGAAGAGCTCGTCGACGGCGTCGCGGCCAATCGTGCCGAGATCGACTCGATCCTCCTGTCGCACGTGGAGAACTGGTCATTGGAACGAATGGCGACACTCGATCGCAACATCCTGCGCGTTGCCGTGTTTGAGCTTCTCCACCGTCCCGAAACCCCGTCGAGCGTTGCGATCAGCGAGGCCGTCGAGATCGCAAAGCGCCTGTCAACAGAGGACTCGAGCCGCTTCGTGAACGGCATCCTGGGCAAGTTCGCGCGCGAGTTCGCGGTCGAGGACCCAGCCGAATCCGAGTAACGACCTACCGCACGCCTCATTCGGCGGCCAGACGCATGGTGAGCGTTCGGCCTAGTCCGACGTTTCGGCCTTCCGCTGAGCGCGCTCATCAACGTCGTCCGCCGTGCCGGCCGCGTCCTCGTCGGACGCCCCCTCGGACATGCCCTTCTTGAACTCCGAGGTGGATTTTCCGACCGACCGCGCGAGCTCCGGCAGCTTCTTCGCCCCGAACAGCAGGACGAGGACCACGAGGACGACGATCCACTCGGGACCCGGGCTGTACGCGAGCATCTTGACCGATCCTCCCGTTCGTGGCGCCGCGGCCGAGCAATCAGCCGCACGTGCCATCAGTCTAGGCGCTCGAGCGCGATCCGTGGGCTCACGTCGTTGCGGAGGGGTATGGGTCGCGACTATCCTCTCCTCGGACCTTCCCCCTTTAAGTCCGGTCCCGCGAGGCCGGGAAGGGAGTGCCCGAATGGAACACGGTGCCCTGACGCACGCGCGGCAGGGCTTTTTTGCTTCTCCGGGTCGCGATCACGTGCACGGTGGGGCTTCGTGAACGCCCTGATGGACGAGGCCGACGTCCGACGCGCCGTCACCCGCATCGCGCACGAGATCCTCGAGCGGAACAAGGGAGGGAGCGGGGTCGCGCTCGTGGGGATCGCCGCGCGCGGCGACGACCTGGCGAGGCGTCTCGCCGCGGAGATCGAGCGGATCGAGAGTACCTCCGTTCCGGTCGGCGTCCTCGACATCACGTTCTATCGAGACGACATCGGGATGCGGGGGGAAGCGCCAGAGGTGCACCAGACGGACGTTCCGTTCGACGTCACGGGCCGAACGGTCGTGCTGGTGGACGATGTGCTCTTCACGGGCCGGACGATCCGAGCGGCGCTCGACGCGCTCGTCGATTTCGGACGCCCACGCGCGATCCAGCTGGCAGTACTCGTCGACCGTGGGCACCGCGAGCTCCCGATCCGCGCGGACTTCGTCGGCAAGA
This sequence comes from Actinomycetota bacterium, assembly GCA_035640355.1. Lineage (NCBI taxonomy): Bacteria > Bacillati > Actinomycetota > Actinomycetota bacterium. The sequence goes on along the minus strand of DASQWI010000002.1, from coordinate 38,351 downwards.
ACGTCCCCACACGCAGGGACGATGACGTACGGGTCGCGCTTCGGGAGATGGATGGCGACGACGGCGTCGTGGTCGAGCCGGCCCCGACGCTCCGAGTCGCGAAGACCGGAACGGGGGACGACCGAGCGTGAACAAGCATCTGTTGTCGATCGACGACGTGACGGCCGAGGACATCGTTCGGATCCTCGACACTGCGGAGTCGTTCCGCGAGATCGGAACTCGCGTGATCAAGAAGGTTCCGGCGCTCCGCGGCCGCACGGTGGTGAACCTGTTCTACGAGAACTCGACGCGAACGCGCATCAGCTTCGAGCTCGCGGCGAAGCGTCTGTCTGCGGACGTGATCAACTTCTCCACGAGCGGATCGAGCGTGAGCAAGGGCGAGAGCCTCAAGGACACCGCGCTCACGCTGCAGGCGATGGGCGCCGACGCGATCGTGATCCGACACTCCTCCAGTGGGTCACCGCTGACCCTGACCAAGTGGGTCCGCGGCAGCGTGCTGAACGCCGGTGACGGGACACACGAGCACCCCACGCAGGCGCTGCTCGACATCTACACGATGCGCGAGCGGCTCGGCCGGCTCGAGGGACTGCGCGTGGCGATCGTCGGCGACGTCCTGCACTCACGCGTCGCGCGGTCGCTCTCGTTCGCGCTCGTGAAGGTGGGCGCGGAGGTCACGCTCGTCGGTCCGCCGACGCTCATTCCGCCGGACGCGCCTGGTTGGGGAGCCCAGGTCTCCTACGACATCGGGTCGGTCCTTCCCAAGCTCGACGTCTGCTACATGCTCCGCGTTCAGCACGAGCGGCAACGCCAGCAGTACTTCCCGAGCGTGCGCGAGTACGCGCGGCTGTTCGGTCTCACGAGCGGGCGCGTGGCGATGCTGCCGCCCGAGGCGCTGATCATGCATCCCGGCCCCATGAACCGCGGCGTCGAGATCGAGAGCGATGTCGCGGACCTCCCGAACTCGGTCATCGAGGAGCAGGTGACCAACGGGATCGCCATCCGAATGGCGCTCCTGTACCTGCTGCTCGGCGGGGCCCGCGACGCCCGCCCTGGCGGCGTGGGCGAGCGGACCGGGGACGACGAGGAGGCGGGAATGTGACGCGGATCGTCGTGAAGGGCGCGCGCGTTGTCGACCCAGCCGGTGGACGCGACGAGGTGGCCGATCTTTTCATCGAAGGCGGACGGATCGCGGAGCCGGACGGCCCCACCTCGGGTGCGACCGTCGTGGACGCCGATGGTCTCGTCGTCGCGCCCGGCCTCGTCGACCTGCACTCGCATCTTCGGGAGCCGGGACGTGAGGACAAGGAGACGATCGAGACCGGCTGTCGCGCGGCCGCGCTGGGGGGATACACCGCCGTCTCGGCGATGGCGAACACCGACCCGGTCGCCGACAACGCCGCGGTGGTCCACGAGGTTCGAGACCTCGCCCAGCGGGCCTGCATGTGCGACGTGTTCCCGGTCGGCGCGATCACACGGGGCCTGGCCGGCGAGAAGATGGCGGAGCTAGGGGAGATGATCAACGCCGGGGTTCGGATCTTCAGCGACGACGGACGATGCGTCCCGAGCGCGCGCGTCCTGCGCAACGCGCTCACCTATGCGCGCGCGTTCGATGGCGCCGTCATCGCCGAGCACTGCGAGGACCCGTCCCTCTCGGAGGGCGGACAGATGCACGAGGGATACCACTCGTCCTCACTCGGCCTCGCCGGGCAGCCCCGTGAGGCGGAAGAGATCGTCGTCGCGCGAGACCTCGCTCTGGCTCGGCTGACGGGTGGGCGCCTGCACCTGTGTCACCTCTCCTCGGCCGGATCGGTGAGCCTCGTCCGACGGGCGAAGGCAGAGGGACTCCGCGTCACCGCGGAGGTGACGCCCCACCACCTCGTGTTCACCGACGAGGACCTTCGGACGTACGACTCGAATTTCAAAGTGAACCCACCGCTTCGAACGGCGGAGGACCGCGACGCGCTTATCGAGGGGCTGGCCGACGGAACCGTCGATGCCGTGGCGACCGATCACGCGCCGCACGCGGTCGAGGAGAAGGAGACGGAGTTCGACCAAGCCTCGTTCGGGACGACCGGACTCGAGACGGCACTCGCCGCGGTGCTCACGTTCGTCGTCGGGAGCGGAGCGATGACGCTGACCGGTGCCCTCGAGGCCATGTCGACCCGGCCGGCTCGGATCCTGGGTACCGACGATCACGGGATGCCCCTCGAGCCGGGAGCGCCGGCAAACGTGATCGCGTTCGATCCGGCCGCCGAATGGGTCGTCGAGCCGCCGTTCGCGTCCAAGAGCCGGAACAGCGCGTTCCTCGGTAGAACGCTCCGCGGGCGAATGGTGCACACGATCTATCGTGGCGAACTGGTCGTGGCCGACGGGAAGGCGCAGCGGTGACGACGCCGCCGCCTCACGAGAAGCGATACGCGGCGGCGGGAGTGGCGTGACCGAAGCGCTTCTGGCGCTCGAAGACGGGACGGTGCTCCGGGGCCGGTCGTTCGGCGCGCCGGGCGAGGCGTTCGGTGAGGCGGTGTTCAACACCGCGATGTCGGGTTACCAGGAGGTGCTCACCGACCCGTCGTACGCCGGTCAGATCGTGACGATGACCTCGCCGCATCAAGGCAACTGCGGGACCAACGCGGAGGACCCCGAGGCGGCGCGAGTCCACGTCGCGGGGTTCGTCGTTCGAGAGGCGTCCAGGCGAGCGTCGAGCTGGCGCGCCACGGGAACGCTCCACGACGAGCTGGTGGATGCGGGCGTCGTCGGGATCGACGAGGTCGACACCCGGCGGCTCACGCTCCGGCTCCGCGAGCGCGGCGCGATGCGTTGCGCCGTCTCCACCGAGGACGGCGACCCCGACTCCCTCGTCGAACGGGTCCGCGCGGCGCCCGGCATGGAGGGGGCCGATCTCGCCACGGGCGTGTCGACGACGGAGCGCTACGAGGCACGCGACCTGGTCGGCCCGGCGTCCTCGGCCAAGGGACCCGTGTTTCGCGTCGTCGCGTACGACTTCGGCCTGAAGCGCACCATCCTTCGCCGGCTGGCCGAGGAAGGGATCGAGGCGACGGTCGTTCCGGCCGGCACCGCGGCGAGCGAGATCGGAGAGGTGGAAGGCGTGTTCCTGTCGAACGGTCCCGGCGATCCCGCCGCGACGCGCTACGGCATCGCCGCCGCGAAGGGCGTGCTCGGACGCGTTCCCGTGTTCGGGATCTGCCTCGGGCATCAATTGCTCGCGCTCGCGCTCGGCGGGCGCACCTACAAGATGCCCTTCGGCCACCGCGGCGCGAACCAGCCGGTGAGGGATACGCGGACCGGCCGCGTCGAGGTCACCAGCCACAACCACGGGTTCGCCGTCGATCCGGACGGCTGGAGACGCAAGGCCGGCGAGGCGGGGGGCATGGTGGGTTCGCGAAGCGAGCACCGCGACCGTGGCCCACGCGTCGTGGAGACCGCGTTCGGCAGCGCCGAGCTCACGCACTGGAACCTGAACGACGGCACGCTCGAGGGACTTCGCTGCCTGGACGTCCCGGCGATGTCGGTGCAGTACCACCCCGAGGCCGCCCCGGGGCCGCACGACGCCGGCCACCTGTTCGGGGAGTTCAGGCGATTGATGGCACGTGCCTAGACGGACCGACATCGAACGCATCCTGATCGTTGGATCGGGACCCATCGTCATCGGGCAGGCCTGCGAGTTCGACTACTCAGGTACGCAGGCGTGCAAGGTGCTGCGCCGCGAGCGGTATCACGTGTCGCTCGTGAACTCGAACCCGGCGACGATCATGACGGACCCCGAGTTCGCCGACCGAACCTACGTCGAGCCCCTCACCCCGGACTCTGTGGCGCGCGTGATCGAACGGGAACGGCCCGATGCCCTCCTCCCGACACTGGGCGGGCAGACCGCGCTGAACGTCGCCGTTGCGCTCGCGGAGTCGGGCGAGCTCGACCGCCTCGGCGTCCGACTGATCGGTGCCGGGCTCCACGCGATCCGCCGCGCCGAGGACCGGAGCGGCTTCCGTCAAGCCATGAATGAGGCGGGGCTCGACGTACCGCGTGCGGATTCCGCGACAACAGTCGCCGATGCCATCTCGCTCGGCGGCGAGATCGGCTACCCGGTCATCGTTCGGCCGTCGTTCACGCTCGGCGGTGGGGGGAGCGGGTTCGCCGGGGATCGCCCGGAACTTGAACGGTTGGCGTCCCGGGGGCTCGATGCCAGTCCGGTCACAGAGGTCCTGATCGAGGAGTCGATCGCCGGATGGAAGGAGTTCGAGCTGGAAGTCATGCGCGACGGCGTCGACAACGCCGTCGTGATCTGCTCGATCGAGAACATCGACCCCATGGGCGTGCACACCGGAGACTCGATCACCGTCGCGCCGGCGCAAACGCTGACCGATCGCGAGTACCAGCGGATGCGCGACTCGGCGCTCGCCTGTATCCGCGCGATCGGCGTCGAGACGGGTGGGTCGAACGTGCAGTTCGCGGTCGACCCGCGGACCGGTCGGCAGGTGCTGATCGAGATGAACCCCCGCGTTTCGCGGTCGAGCGCCCTCGCGTCGAAGGCGACGGGCTTTCCCATCGCGAAGATCGCCGCGCTGCTCGCCGTCGGGTACACGCTCGACGAGATCACCAACGACATCACCGGCGCGACGCCGGCCGCCTTCGAGCCGTCGCTGGACTACGTCGCCGTGAAAGTGCCGCGGTTCGCCTTCGAGAAGTTCCCGGAGGCCGATCCCGTCCTCACGTCGACCATGAAGTCGGTGGGTGAGGTGATGGCGGTCGGTCGCACGTTCAAGGAGGCGCTCGGCAAGGCGTGGCGCTCGCTCGAACGCGGCGCTGATCTCGCGCTCCGTGAACCGATCTCGTTGAAGCGGCTCGGCGTGCCGGGGGAGTGGCGGCTCCACCTGGTCGAAGCGGCGCTTTCGGCCGGGCACTCGGTGGACGAGATCGCCGTCGCCACCGGGATCGATCCGTGGTTCGTCGACCAGATCGCTCAGGTCGCGGAGCGGGCGCGCGAGGTCGAGAACAGGGAGATCGACTCCGTCGATGCCGCCGAGCTCCGACGCCTCAAACGCGCCGGGCTCTCCGACCGACGGATCGCGACGCTGACCGACTCGACCGAAGCCGACGTGCGGGCGCGCCGAACGGCGCTCGGCGTCCGGCCGGTGTTCAAGACCGTCGACACGTGCGCGGGCGAATTCCCCGCGCAAACGCCGTACCACTACTCCGCGTACGAAGAGCAGAGCGAGGTCCGGCCCGTGGACCGTTCACGCGTGGTGATCCTCGGCTCCGGGCCGAACCGCATCGGCCAGGGCATCGAGTTCGACTACGCGTGCGTCCACGCTGCCTACGCGCTCCGCGAGGCGGGATACGAGGCGGTGATGGTGAACTCGAACCCCGAGACGGTCTCGACCGACTACGACACGAGCTCTCGGCTGTACTTCGAGCCGGTCTCGACCGAGGACGTGCTCGCGGTGTGCGAGGCGGAGCAGCCGACCGGGGTCATCTGTCAGCTCGGCGGCCAGTCACCCCTGAAGCTCGCCCACGATGTGGAGGCCGCCGGATTCCGAGTCCTCGGCACACCGCCGTCGGCGATCGACCTGGCGGAGGACCGCGGCAAGTTCGCGGAGCTCCTTCGCGAGCTCGACATCGCGGCGCCCGCGCACGGCCAGGCGCGTGATCCGGATGAGGCTCGCTCGGTCGCGGCGCGGGTCGGCTATCCGGTGCTCGTCCGGCCGTCGTACGTCCTCGGCGGCCGCGCGATGGAGATCGTCTACGGGGAGGAGGAGCTCGAACGATTCGTCGCCACGGCCGTGGAGGCGAGTCCGGAGCATCCCGTGCTGATCGATAGGTTCCTGGAGGGCGCCATCGAGGTCGACGTCGACGCGGTCTCCGACGGGTCGAACATCTTCGTCGGCGCCGTCATGGAACACATCGAGGAGGCAGGAGTTCACTCCGGGGACAGCTCGTGTCAGATCCCGCCGGCGACGCTGTCGGACGAGGAGCTCGACGAGGTCGAACGCATCGTGTGGACGATCGCGCGAAGGCTGGGCGTCGTCGGGTTGATCAACGTCCAGCTCGCGGTGAAGGAGGAACGAATCTGGGTCCTCGAGGCAAACCCGCGGGCGTCGCGCACGGTGCCGTTCGTCTCGAAGGCAGTCGGCGTTCCGCTCGCGAAGGTGGCTACGCTGGTTCTGCTGGGCCGAACCCTCGACGACCTCGTCGCGGACGGCACGGTTCCGGCGGATCCGCGCCACTATCGGCACGTGCCGTACACGGCGGTGAAGGCCTCGGTCCTTCCGTTCGGTCGGTTCCCCGGCGTGGACACGGTTCTCGGCCCGGAGATGAAGTCGACTGGCGAGGTGATGGGCCTGGACGCCGATCCGGGCCGCGCGCTGGCGAAGGCATTCGTTGCGAGCGGCTCGGCGCTTCCGCGTTCGGGAACGGTGTTCGTCTCCGTCGCCAACCGCGATAAGCGGGCGATCGCGTTTCCATCTCGGCGCCTTGCCGAGATGGGTTTCAAGCTCCTTGCAACGAAGGGGACGGGCGGGGTGCTCGAGCGCGCCGGCATCCCGGTCACCCGCGTGGCGAAGGTCTCCGAGGGCCGTCGAAGCATCGTCGACCTGATCCGCGAGCGCCGCGTCGATCTGGTGATCAACACGCCGTTCGGTCGTGGGGCACGGACCGACGGTTACTTCATCAGGACGGCGGCCGCCCAGGCCGGTATACCCTGCGTGACAACGGTGCCGGGGCTCCTCGCCGCGCTGCGGGGGATCGAGGCGCTCCGGTCCGACGCCTCCGAACCCTCCAAACCCCGTGCGCTGCAGGAGTTCCATGCCGCGGCGCGCAGCGTCCCGGTGCAGGCACGCCTGGCCGAGTGGAGCGAGGTCGTTTCGTGAAGCGCGCCCGCGCCGAGGTCCTGAACGCGCGGCGGTTCGGCGTGTATCACTCGATCACGGTGGTGGCGCCGGAAGTGGCGGAGCGTGCCCGACCCGGCCAGTTCCTCTCGATCGGGATGCCAGAGGGGCGTTCGTTCATCTTTCGGCGTCAGTTCTCCATCCACGAGGCGTCGCGCCGCGGGGGCTGGGCCGGCACGCTCGAGTTCGTCTTCGATCGTCACGGTCCGGGAACCAGCTGGCTGGCAGGCGTGCGGGTCCATGAGTTCCTCGATGTGATCGGCCCGCTCGGCACAGCGTTTGCCTATCCGGCGAAGCTGAACGCGTGCCTCCTCGTCTCTGAGGGTCACGCGTCGGCGCCGATGTACTTCCTCGCGCAGGAGCTCCGAGCGCGCGGCAAACGCGTCGACATGATCGTGGGCGCCGAGACGCACGAGCACGTCTTCAAGCCGATCGAGGGCAAGCGGCTGTCGCAGACGTTCTCGATCGTTACCGCCGACGGCAGCCTCGGCGAACGCGGGACCGTGCTCGACGCGCTCCCCGGGATGCTCGAGACCACGGGCGCCGAGGTGGTCTACGCCGCTGCGCCACGGCCGACCCTCCGGGCGATCGCCGAGATGTGCCTCGAACGCGAGATCCCCTCGCAGATCGCGATCGAGGACGAGATGCCGTGCGGCACCGGCCTCTGCTACACGTGCGCGATCCCGGTGATACGCAAGGACGGCCGGGGATACGACAACCTTCGCGCGTGCGCGGAAGGTCCCGTGTTCAACCCGGCACGCATCCTGTGGGACCGGTGGATCGGTGACGCATCCGGATCGGCGCCGACTCCTCCCGAGGGATTCGCGAAGGTCCGCACGTGGCCCGGATGACGTCGAGCGCGATTGGACAGACGAGCGCGGTCGACCTGAACGGCCTGGCCTTCTCCCACCCCGTCCTGGCGGCCTCTGGTTGCTTGTCGACGGGTCGCGACGTTCCGAGCGTCGTCGACCTGCGTCGCCTCGCTGGGGTGGTGACGAGGAGCATCACGGTCGCACCGTCGAGAGGTTCGGTGGTGCCTCGTGCGGCCGAGACGGCATCGGGATTGCTCTCGCACGTCGGCCTGCAGAATCCCGGCGTCGACGAGTTCCTGGCCAAGGACCTTCCACGGCTGGTTCAGGCGAAGGTTCCGGTGATCGCCTCGATCGCGGGAACGCGACTCGACGAGTACGTGCGCCTCACCACCGCGCTCGATCGCCGCCCGGGCATCGTCGCGCTCGAGGTGTACGTGTCGACCTCGGACGAGGAGTTCGCCGGCGAGCCGTTCCACGCGAGGCCCGAGCGGCTGAACGAAATCGTCGGCGCCGTCGCGCGGATGTCGCGACTGCCGGTGTTCGTGAAGCTTCCGCCCATGCTTCCGCAACTCGTGGAGACGGCCCGCGTGTGCATCCGCGCCGGGGCCTCGGGACTCACGCTGATCGACGCCGTGCCCGGGCTTGCCGTCGATGCCGATCGGCTCCAATCCAGGCTCGCCGCGCCGATCGGAGGACTGTCCGGACCGGCCATCAAGCCGATCGCGCTCGCGGCCGTGTATCGAGTGGCCCAGGTGATGCCGCGGGTCCCGATCATGGGTGTGGGCGGCGTGTCAACGGCGGCCGACGCCGTCGAGTTCCTGCTCGCCGGCGCGTGGGCCGTTCAGGTCGGGACCGCGATGCTGGTGAACCCGTCTGCCCCGGTCGAGATCGCACAGGGCATCGCGTCCTACCTCAAAGAGAAGGGGATCTCCTCGCCGGCGGATCTCAGGGGCAGGCTCCGCGTACGAGGGGAACCGGCCGGGGACGGAGCCTCGTGATCCCGCGACCGGTCAATCCGCTCGTCGTGGCGCTCGACACGTCGGACGTCGCGGGGGCCGAGGCACTGGCCCGGCGGCTCGGGTCGGAAGTCGCGCTGCTCAAGGTGGGCCTCGAGCTGTTCACCTCGGGCGGCGCCGCCGCGGTCGCGACGGTTCGAGAAATCCGCCCGGTCTTGCTCGATCTGAAGCTTCACGACATCCCGAACACCGTCGAACGCGCGGCGTTCAATGCGGGTCGAATGGGCGTCGAGATGCTCACGGTTCACGCGCTGGGCGGTGAAGCGATGGTCGCCGCAGCCGTGCGCGGGTCGGCGGACGGGGCGCGCGACGCGGGGTTCGAGCGGCCGCTCGTCGCGGCGGTCACGGTCCTTTCGAGCATCGCCGGGGAAGGACTCGCCTCGCCGGCATCGCTCGCGTTCGAGGCCAAGGCAGCCGGCGCGGACGGCGTCGTCGTATCCGGTGAGGACGTCTCAGTCGTCCGGGAGGTGACGGGCGAGGAATTCTGTCTCGTCGTCCCGGGCATCCGGCCGGCAGGATCGAACGGCCACGACCAGATTCGGATTCAGACGCCAGAGGAGGCGATCGAAGCCGGAGCCGACTACATCGTCGTCGGTCGACCGATCACGTCGTCGAGTGATCCGGCCGGCGCTGCGCGAGCCATCCTCGGCTCGATCCGCTGACGAACGAAAACCGCAGGTGAACGTGCATGCGTCGCGTTGCTGGCCCCGAACGGCCGTGTCTATACTCGCCGGGTTTCCGGCCCCGATGCCAAGATCGCCAAGATCCGAGAAAAGGAGTTGCGTATGCCGCTTCCCGTCCTGACGGAGGAACAGCGCAAGCAGGCTCTCGAGAAGGCCGCCGAGGCGCGAAGGAAGCGGGCAGAGCTCAAGGGCCAGCTCAAGTCGGGGAAGCTCACGCTCACCGACGTGCTGTCCCGCGAGGGCGACGACACCGTCGGCAAGATGAAGGTATCCACGGTTCTGGAGTCGCTCCCGGGCGTGGGGAAGGTCCGGGCGCGGAAGATCATGGAGCGCCTCGACATATCCGCGAGTCGTCGCGTTCGCGGACTGGGCGCGAAGCAGCGCGATTCGCTCCTCGGCGAGTTCGCCAAGAAGTAGCGCCGCGATCGAACGTCGCGGCATCCTCTACGTCATCGCCGGGCCTTCCGGCGTCGGCAAGGGCACCGTCGTTCGGCGGGTGCGCGAGCTCGTTCCGGATCTGACGGTATCGATCTCCGTCACGACGCGAGCGCCGCGCGAGTCGCTGGGGGAGCGGGACGGCGTGCACTACTACTTCGTCGACGCGGCGGAGTTCGACCGGATGATCACCGAGGGCGAGCTGCTCGAGTGGGCCGACGTTTTCGGCTCCCGGTACGGGACGCCGGCCGCGCCGATCAGGGAGATCCTGGGGCTCGGCGGGGATGCTCTCCTCGAGATCGACGTGCAGGGCGCGCGCCAGATCAGAGACGCCATGCCGAACGCCGTCCTCGTGTTCCTCGAGCCGCCGTCCCTCGAGGAGCTCGAACGCAGACTCCGCTCGCGGGGTACCGAGGACGATGCCCGTCTCGCCCGCCGACTCCAGAAGGCGAGCTCAGAGCTCCAGCAACGGGATTGGTTCGACCACGTCGTCGTGAATGACGACGTCGAACGAGCGGCGAAGCGGGTCGCTGCTATCATCGAAGCGTCCCGGACACCGCGGGACAACTCATCGCTGGAGGATTCGTGATCGATCCCAAGATCGACGACCTGCTCGCACAGGTCGACTCCAAGTACACGCTGGTCATCCTCGCCGCCAAACGCGCGCGAGAGATCAACTCGTACTACAACCAGCTCGGCGAGGGCCGCGCGGAGTTCATCCCGCCGCTCGTCGAGACCGGGCTGAAGAACAAGCCGCTCTCGATCGCGCTCGAGGAGATCGCCGACGGCGACATCTCCGCGGAGCGCCCGGAGGAATCCGTCGTCAAGTAGGCCGCCTCCCCGAGGAGGGTGGGCGCGGGGGTAGCGGAGCGAGCGTTGTTCGAACACCCCGCGAGAAGATGGATACCGTGGAACCGAGCGGCCGTTCCGTCCTGAAGAGTCGGCGGCTCCTGCTCGGCGTCACGGGCGGCATTGCTGCGTACAAGGCATGCGTCCTCACCCGGCTGCTCCGGCTGCGCGGCGCCTCGGTGCGGGTCGTGATGACGCGCACCGCGGAACGGTTCGTCGGTCCGGCGACGTTCGCTGCGCTCACCGATCACCGCGTCTACACCGATCTGTTCGATGACGATCCCGGGCACGTCTTGCACGTTCGACTGGCGCATGAGGCAGACATCGTCGTCGTCGCGCCGGCCACGGCGAACGTGATCGCCAAGCTGGCGTTCGGGATCGCCGACGACCTGCTCACGTCGACGTTGCTCGAGGCGCGATGCCCGTTCGTCGTCGCTCCGGCGATGCACGCCGGCATGTGGGAGCACGAGGCGACGCAGGCCAATGTGGCGGCGCTCGTCGAACGAGGCATCCGGATCGTCGGACCGGCACGCGGATCGCTCGCGGCGGGCGACGAGGGTGTCGGACGGATGAGCGAACCGGACGAGATCCTCGCTGTCATCGAGGATGCGCTCTCGCGGGGCAAGGACCTCGCCGGTCGTCGCGTCGTCGTCTCGGCCGGTCCGACGTGGGAGCCGATCGATCCCGTTCGGTTCGTGGGGAACCGTTCGACCGGGCGCATGGGGTTCGCCGTGGCCGCGGAGGCACACGGACGGGGCGCCGACGTCACGCTCGTCGTCGGTCCGGGAACGATCGAGCCGCCCGAGGGACCGCGCGTCGTTCGGGTCACCACCGCCGACGAGATGCGTCACGCCGTGTTCGAAGAGGCCGAGGGAGCCGACGCGGTCGTCATGGCTGCCGCCGTCGCCGACTTCCGTCCCGAGCGGACCGCGGGATCCAAGATCAAGAAAGAGGACGGGACGCCGGATCTACGGCTGGTCCCCACACCTGACATCCTCGGCGAGCTGTCGCAACAGGCGGGCGAACGCGTCCTGGTCGGATTCGCCGCCGAGACGGATGACGTCGAAGCGGGTGGCAGAGACAAGCTCGCACGCAAGGGCGTCGACCTGCTCGTCGCGAACCAGGTCGGTCGGGAGGGAACGGGGTTCGGCTCGGAGACGAACCGCGCCGCGATCTTCTCGCGTATCGGCGAGGACGAACCGCTTCGCGAGTGGTCCAAGCGCGAGCTCGCCGCCGCGATCTGCGACCGGCTCGTGAAGCTCCTCGCGCGATGACGGGAGATCCTTCCGTCCGTCAGCACGACGTTCGTTGGAGGACCGGGCGCGTCTGAGGTGACTGCTATGCTCCGCCGAGTCATGGGCGGGCGCTACCTCTTTTCCTCGGAGTCCGTGACCGAGGGACATCCCGACAAGCTCGCCGATCAGATCTCCGACGCGGTACTCGACGCCATCATGTCGGTGGATGCCGACGGCCGCGTCGCCTGCGAGACGCTCGTCACGACCGGTCTCGTCATGGTCGCCGGCGAGATCACGACGTCCGAGTACGTCGACATCCCGCAGGTCGTCCGCGACACGATCACCGATATCGGGTATACGGACGCGAACTTCGGCATCGACGGGCACACCTGCGGGGTCGTCACATCGATCCAGGAGCAGTCGCCGGACATCGCCCGCGGTGTGAACGATGCGCTCGAGCATCGCGAGGGGCACTCCGCCGACGAGCTGGACACGCTCGGAGCCGGTGACCAGGGGATGATGTTCGGATTCGCGTGCCGCGAGACCGACGAGCTGATGCCGTTGCCGATCGCCTTGGCGCATCGCCTGGCCAAGCGCCTCGCCGACGTCCGCAAGGCTGGGGTTGTGCCGTACCTTCGGCCCGACGGGAAGACTCAGGTCTCGATCGAGTACCAGGGCGGTGTGCCCACACGGGTCGACACCGTCCTCGTCAGTGCCCAGCACCGCGAGGAGGTGGACGTCGAGACGCTCCTCGCCCCCGATATGAAGGCTGAGGTGATCGATCCGGTCCTGCGCGAGCACGAGATCGACGCCGAGGATGTGCGCGTCCTGGTGAACCCGACGGGACGATTTGAGATCGGCGGACCCAAGGCCGACACCGGTCTCACCGGCCGGAAGATCATCGTCGACAGCTACGGAGGGATGGCGCCGCACGGTGGCGGCTGCTTCTCGGGCAAGGACCCGACGAAGGTCGACCGCTCGGCGGCGTACATGGCGAGGTTCGTCGCCAAGAACCTCGTCGCGGCGGGACTCGCCGACCGCCTCCAGATCCAGGTCGCGTACGCGATCGGCACGGCACATCCCGTGTCGTTCGCGATCGACACCTTCGGGACCGAGCAGGTAGACCCCGTTCGCATCGTCGACGTCGTTCGCGAGGCGTTCGACTTCCGGCCGGGGGCCATCATTCGCGACCTCGATCTTCGTCGACCGATCTATCGCGAAACGGCGGCGTACGGCCATTTCGGGCGGAAGGAGTTCGCGTGGGAGTCGACCGATCGCGCGGATGAACTCCGCCGCGCGCTCGAGTAACACGGTCGTCCCCAGTCCACCCGGGGGGCCGAACGCTCTCCCTTCGGGCTCGCTTCCGCGGCTCCCCGCACCCGCCACGCCCGAACGTTCCGTCGAGATCCTCTCGGGTCCGGTCGCGATCTGCGTGGACCGGCCTGTGCTATCACTCGACCGACCGTTCACGTACGAGCTCGATGGTGACCTCGGAGGAGGCGTGGGGTCGCTCGTCCAGGTGCCGTTCCACGGCAGGCTCGTCACGGGGTGGGTGCTCGGCGGGACCGACGACGTGCCCGAACGCATGCTGCCCGTGCGACGCGTCGTCTCGCCCGTTCGGCAGTTCGACGCCTCGATGCTCGAGCTCTGTCGTTGGGTGAGCGGGCGCTACGTCGCGCCGCTGGCGTCGGTCATCGTGAGGTCGCACCCGCCGAGGATTGCGTCGGAGGACGCTCGACCCGGCGTCGCCTACGACACGCCGCACGTCGACGTTCGATCGGATGTCCTCGCCGGCTACGCAAACGGTGACGCGCTCGCGGCGGGACTCGCGGGCGGCACCGGGACGTTCGTCGTGCGGAACGCGCCCGGCGAGGAAGCTGAGATCGCCGTCGACTGCATCGCCGGCGCACGCGCGGCGGGCAAGACCGCGATCCTCATCGTGCCGGAGGTCGACCCGGTGCCAGCGACGGTTGCGGCCGTCCTCGATGCGTTCGGCGACGGCGTCGCCCGTTTCTTCGGTGGCGACAAGCGGTCGCGCTATCGGATGTGGCTCGACATCGCGCACGGGCGGTATCCGATCGTCGTCGGGACGCGCTCGGCAGTGTTCGCGCCGCTGCGCGATCTCGGTGTGGTGATCGTCTCCCGCGAGCATCACGAGCTGCACCGCGAGGAGCGCTCGCCGTACTTTCACGTCCGGGAGGTCGCGGCGGCTCGGGCGCGGATTCACCCGGCGACGTGCGTATTGCTCTCCGTGATGCCGTCGCTCGAGGCGTTGGCACTCGACCACGTCGACATCGAGCCGAGAGAGAGGACGTGGCCGCCCGTGGAAGTGGTGAAGCCGGGACTCGAAGGGCGCGCTCCTCGGTTGGTGGCGTCGTTGCGCTCCGCGATGCGCGCGTTCCTGTACGAGCCGCTGCGAGGGTACGGCGTCGCGCGCGTGTGTCGTGCGTGCGGCGAGCCCGCGGCGTGCGCCGCGTGCGGCGGCGCGCTCCGCTCGGAGAGGGGAGCGATGCGATGCGTGGTATGCGGAGCCGACGCGCGCTGCCCGAACTGCGACTCGTCGAACTTCGGCATCGCGCGGGGAGGCGCCGAGCGCGTCGAGGAATGGGCACGCGGCGTCGCGCCGGTTCCGGTGATTCATCTCGCGCCTGGCGACACGAGTAGGTCCCCGGGCGACGGGGAGGTCGTGGTCGGCGGTATCGATGCGGTGAAGGACTTCGGCGCGCTGGCGCTCGACCTCGTCGGCATCCTGAACGCGGACGCGTCGCTCCGCCGTCCGGGCATCGCGGCGCGGGAGCGTGCACTCTCGACGTGGGCGGAGGTCGCGGCGTGGGCCGCGCCCAACGGTCGAGTGATCGTGCAGACGACGCACCCGAACGACCCCGCCGTTCAGGCGCTCGTCGTCGGCAAACCAGATCGGTTCGCCAGGTCGGAGCGCACGCGCCGCGAGGGGGCCGGTTTCCCGGTCGGCGCTCCCGTCTTTCGAATCGTCGGCGGCGTGGAGCTCGAGGCGGAGCTCGGCGCTCTATCGCACCGAACGATGCTCGTCTCGAGCGACGGAGAGCACACGTTATGCTTGGTCGCGCTCGATCCGAACGATCTGCGTGCGTTCGGCGACGGAATCCGTCGGCTTGCCGAACGCGGGATCGTCTCGAGGGTCGAGGCCGAGCCGCACCTGTAGGCGGCGGCCTCGTCGAGAAGGAGCGTCGTCGTGACCGTCATCCCGATCCGCACGCTGGGCGACCCCGTCCTGCGCCAGCCCGCGCGTGAGGTGACCGACTTCGACGAGGCGCTCCGCCGACTGGCGGACGACCTGTTCGAGACGATGTACGACGCACCCGGCGTCGGCCTTGCCGCGAACCAGGTCGGGCTCCAGATCGCGTGCTTCGTCTACGACGACCACGAGGAGCACAAGGGGTTCGTCGCAAACCCCGTGCTGTCCGAGCTCGACGGTGAGCAGCTCGAGGACGAGGGGTGTCTGTCGATCCCGGGGCCGTATCACCCGACGGCGCGAGCGCTGCGGGTCCGGCTCCGGGGACGCGACCTCGACGGCAACGAACGAGACATCCGCGCCGAGGGTTTGCTCGCACGGATCTTCCAACATGAGACCGACCACCTGCTCGGGGGCCTGTACATCGACCGCCTGGACGACGAGGGCCGGCGCGACGTGATGCGGCAGCTGCGCCAGCTGGAGCTCGAGCGGGCGAGCGGCGGCGGAGCGACCCGCACCGTCGCCCATCGGGAGCGCGCGCTCGAGTAGCGCACCGTCGTGCAGGCATCCGCGCGCGTCGCGTTCCTCGGCAACGACGCCTGGTCGGTTCCGTCACTGGAGGCGCTGGCCGCGTCCCGTCATGAGATCGCGCTCGTCGTCACTGCCGCGGCCAAACCGGCCGGGCGCGGCTCGCGGCCGAGACCGACCGTGGTCGCGGCGGCGGCCCGCGACCTCGACCTCCCCTTGGCCGAGGTCGAGACTGCGAGGGCGGGAACCGGATTCGAACACCTGGTGTCGGCCTCGCCCGATGTCCTGGTGGTCGTCGCCTACGGCGAGATCCTGCCCGCCGCCGTCTTGAACGTCCCCGCGATCGCTCCGGTGAACCTGCACTTCTCGTTGCTGCCCGAGCTCCGTGGAGCGAGCCCGGTGCAACACGCACTGCTGCTCGGCCTGGAACGAACCGGCGTGACGACGATGGTCATGGACGAGGGGCTCGACACGGGACCGGTCCTTCTCCAGCGTGAGCAGCGCATCGTGCCCTCGGACGACGCCGGAACGCTCGGCGCTCGGCTTGCCGCGACCGGCGCGGGGGTTCTGGTCGAGACGATCGACGCCCTCGTGACGAAATCGATCACGCCCACGCCGCAGGACGACTCGAAGGCGACGTCCGCGCCGAAGCTCAAAGCCGAGGATCGGGTCCTCGTCTGGACGGACGCAGCGGCCGACCTGGTGGATCGATGCCGCGCGCTGTCGCCGGAGCCCGCCGCGACGACGACGTTCCGCGAGAGGACGCTCAAGGTGTATCGGGGAGACACCGTTCACGAGACCGGCGCGCCGGGCGCGATCGTCGCCGTGACGCAGGAGGGACCGGTCGTCGCAACGGGAACTGGTGGGTTCCGTGTGCTCGACGTCGCACCGGAGGGCCGGAAGCGCATGAGCGGTTCCGACTTCGTCAACGGGTTTCGTCCGCGGGTGGGCGAGCGTCTGGGATGACCGGACGCGGAGGTCGCGGCGCGCGACGCCCGGCGCGCGGATCGAACGCCTCACGCGGGAAGCCGCCGGTGGCCGCGGCGCGCGCGGCCACTCCGCACTCGCCGACCGCGAGATACGTCGCGCTCGATGTCATCACCCGCGTGATCGAGGAGGGCGCGTATTCGAACCTCGCGCTCGCACGGACGATCGAGCGGGCGGGGCTCGACCGGCGAGACGCGACGCTCGCGTCGGAGCTCGCGTACGGGACGATCCGGCGGAAGATCTCGCTCGACCACGCGCTCGGCCCGCTCCTCGATCGTCCCATCGAGACCGCGCCGAAGGCCGCGCGGTCGCTTGTACGGCTCGGCGCGTATCAACTGCTGTTCACGCGCATCCCCACACATGCCGCCGTGTCCGCAACTGTGGAGCTCGCGGACGCGCGTCACCGAGGGTTCGTCAACGCCGTCCTCCGACGCCTGTCGAGCGATGGCGTGCGCTGGCCGAACGGCGACGACGACGACGCGATCGCGGTTCGAACAGGCCTCGCCTCGTGGGCCGTTCGAGAGCTCCGGCGGCAGCTGGACGACGAGACCGAGGCGGCCGCGACGGCGCTCGCCACGTCGGCGCGGACGACGATCCGGACGAACACATGCCGAACGACGACCGACGAGCTCGAGCGCATCCTCCGGGACGTGGGCATCGGCGTCGAGCGCGGCACCGTTCATCCTGATTCCCTGGTGATCTCCTCGGGGGCGCCGGCCTCGCTCCCCGGATTCGAAGAGGGATCGTTCGCCGTCCAGGATCAAGCGTCGTCGTTCGTCGTTGGTGCGCTCGACCCGACACAGGGGGAACGCGTCCTCGACGCGTGTGCCGGCCCGGGCGGCAAGGCCGCTCACGCCGCGTGCCTTGTGCAACCACGTGGCGAACTCGTCGCCGCGGACGCCAACGCGTCGCGTGCACGTCTCGTCGCCTCCACGCTCCAACGCCTCCGCGTGGAGGGACGCGTTCTCGTCCAGGACGCGCGACGGCCGGCCCTCGCGGCGACGTTCGATGCCGTTCTCGTCGACGCACCCTGTTCAGGACTTGGCTCCGCGAGGCGCCGGCCCGAGCTCCTGTGGCGCCCTGAGAAGGACGAGCTGTCGTCGCTGGCACGATTGCAGGTGGCCATCGTGGCGGGCGTCGCCGACGTGGTCCGCGGAGGCGGGCGGATCGTCTACAGCGTGTGCACGTTTCCCCGGGCCGAGACCGACGCGGCCTGCGACGCGATCCTCCGGCACCGGCCCGATCTCGAGCCGCTCGAGCTCAGGGGACCCAACGGCCCCGCGGCCCGGATCCGGCTGTGGCCGCATCGGGACGGCTGCGATGCGATGTTCGTCGCGGGGTTTCGTCGCCGAATGACGCCCCACTAGAATCCGCCCCGATGCGCACCGAGGCTGCCCCGAGGAGGCACGAAGCCGGCGCAGACGTTAAGCACGCACCGCCGTGTGCCGACTCCATCTATGTCGCCCTCGCCGAGGTCGACGTCTACCCCTCGCGGAGCGACTGAGAGATGCCCGAGACCATCCTGGTCGTCGACGACGACCCAGACATTGCGCGATTCGTCGAGGTCAACCTGCGGAGCGCGGGATACGACGTCTCGGTCGCGTCGGACGGGGAGCAGGCGCTCGAGAAGGCCGCTGCGCTCCGTCCGGACCTCGTTCTGCTCGACGTGATGATGCCGCGGATCGACGGGTTCGAGGTCGCCCAGCGTCTCCGACGGAACCCGCAGACCGCCAGCACCTCGATCATCATGCTCACGGCGAAGGCGCTCTCCACGGACAAGGTATTGGGGCTCACCGCCGGCGCCGACGACTACATCATCAAGCCGTTCGACCCGATCGAGCTCCTCGCCCGGGTCAAGGGCACCCTCCGGCGGGCCAAGGAGATGCGGAACCTCTCACCCCTCACGGGACTTCCAGGCAACATCCGGATCCAGGAGGAGATCGAGCGCAACGTCCGAGACGACCGCCCGTTCGCGGTTCTGTACTGCGACCTCGACAACTTCAAGGCGTACAACGACGAGAAGGGGTTCGTCCGCGGCGACCGGTTGATCCAGGCGACGGCGCGGATCATCCAGGACGCGGTCGTCGAGTTCGCTGGGACCGATGGGTTCGTCGGCCACGTCGGGGGCGACGACTTCGTGGCCGTCGTGCCGCCTGAGAGCGCGGAGGACATCGCCAAGCGAATCGTCGAACGCTTCGACGGTGACATCCACGAGTTCTACGAGCGCGAGGACATCAAGCGCGGATACATCGAGGTCGAGGACCGCAAGGGCGAGATGCAGAAGCTCCCCCTCGCGGGAGTCTCGGTGGGCATCGCGACGACCGAGGTCCGCAAGTTCGAGCACTACGGCGAGGCGGTCGCGGTCGCCACGGAGATGAAGCAGTTCGCCAAGCGCGAGCCGCGCTCGTGGTACGCGATCGACCGCCGCAAGATCGACTAGACGGCGACGTGGGGCGGGCTGCGACCCGCCGAACGCGGACCTATACTTGCGACGAAGAGCTCGTCTTCGGGGCGGGGTGCAAGTCCCCACCGGCGGTGAGAGTCCGCGACCTCCCGGGAGCCACTCGGGGGTTGATCCGGTGAGATTCCGGAACCGACCGTGAGAGTCGGGATGGGAGAGGACGGGTGTCGCCTTCGGCGCGTGACCGCCGCCGCGCGACTCCTTTCCCCGCGCATCCGCCTCGGGAATGGAGTGAACGTTGTCCGACGAGGCGTACATGGGACGAGCGTTGGCGCTCGCCGAACGGGGACGCGGTCTGGTGTCCCCCAACCCGATCGTTGGCGCCGCCGTCGTCTCGGCCTCGGGGACCCTCGCCGGCGAGGGCTGGCACGAAGGCCCCGGAACCGCACACGCGGAGGTCGTCGCGCTCCGCGAAGCGGGGGAGGCCGCTCGCGGCTCCACGCTGTACACCTCGCTCGAGCCGTGTGTTCACACGGGCCGGACGCCGCCGTGCGTCGAGGCGATCGTCGCCGCCGGTGTGGCGCGGGTCGTCTCGGCGATGCGCGATCCGAACCCGATCGTCGACGGCCGCGGATTCGCAGAGCTCGAGCGGAACGGGGTCGAGGTTCGACACGGCGTCCTGGCAGATGAGGCGGCTCGGCAGAACGAAGCGTTCGTGAAGCACGTTCGGACCGGCCTCCCGTTCGTCACGTGGAAGATGGCCGCGTCGCTCGACGGCAAAGTGGCGGCGCGGGACGGCTCCTCCCGGTGGATCACCGGCGAGTCGGCGCGCGCCGACGTGCACCGGCTGCGGGCGTGGTCGGACGCGATCGTCGTCGGCGCCGGAACGGCGCTGGTCGACGACCCGTCGCTCACCGTTCGGGAGCCCGGGTATCGGGGTCGGCCACCGCTGCGCGTCTTGGTCGACGGGCGAGGGCGGGTTCCCGCGACGGGAGACCTATTCGACGACGCAGCCCCGACGCTCGTCGCGACGACGGACCTCGCGCCGCGGGAACGGCGTGACGAGTGGGAAGACTCCGGCGCGGAGGTGGTCGTCCTCGCGGCGGAGGGCGATCGAGTGCCGATCGGCGAGCTCGTCTCCCTTCTCGGCAAGCGTGATCTGCAGGGCGTGCTGCTCGAAGGTGGACCGACGCTGGCGTTCGCCGCCATCGAGGAGGGCGTGGTCGACAAGGTCGTCGTGTACCTGGCGCCGAAGCTGATCGGCGGAGTGGACGCGCCGACGGTGCTCGGCGGGCGAGGGTTCGCGCCGATCTCGAGCGCCGCGCGTCTGCGCGTTCGCTCGTTCGATCCGATCGGCGAGGACCTCAAGGTGGAGGCGGATGTTCACCGGGATCGTTGAGGAGCTCGGCGCGGTGCGCCACATCGACGGTGCACGAATGACCATCGGCTGCCGAACGGTGACCGCCGACTCGGAGGTGGGGTCGTCCGTCGCCGTGAACGGCGTGTGCCTGACGGCCGTCGAGCGCTCGGACGCGCACCTCGCATTCGACCTCTCCGAAGAGACGCTCCGGCGAACCAGCCTGTCACGCCTCCGAGACGGCGACGGCGTCAACCTCGAGCGTCCGCTGCGATTCGCCGGGCGGCTGGGCGGTCATCTCGTCCAGGGCCATGTCGACGGCGTCGGGGAAATCTGGGGGGTCGAGCCCGATGCAGAGGGCGGCGTGTGGCTCACGGTGCAAACGCCGGCGGAGCTGCGTCGGTTCGTCGTCGAGAAGGGGTCGGTGTGCGTCGACGGCGTGAGTCTCACCGTCGCCGCCCTCGACACGACCGCCTTCTCGGTGGCCCTGATCCCGTACACGCTTGCTGTGACGACACTTGGGTCCGCGCGAGCCGGCGACCTTGTGAACCTGGAGGTGGACGTGATCGCCAAGTACGTCGAGGCGCTGCTCGCGGATAGGACGGCGAGCCAAGCGAGCGTCGTGCGGTCGGCGCGAGGGGGGAGGACCGCATGACAGAGAAGCCCGACCGGGTGGATCCGGCGCGCACGGTGACGGAGGCGAACGTTGTCGGAACCTCGGGACAGGGCACCGACGCGTTCTCGACCATCCCGGAAGCCCTGGACGACATCCGGCAGGGGAAGATCGTGATCGTCGTCGACGACGCCGATCGCGAGAACGAGGGCGACTTCGTGATGGCCGCCGAGAAGGTCACGCCGGAAGCGATCAACTTCATGGTCACGCACGGCCGGGGGATCGTCTGCATGCCGGTGACCCAGCAGCGGCTGGAGGAGCTCCGGATCCCGTTGATGGTTTCGAAGAACAACGAGAGCCACGGCACCGCGTTCGCCGTCTCGATCGACATCCGAGGAAGAACGACGACGGGCACGAGCGCGTTCGACCGGGCCGAGACGGTTCGTTCGGTCACCGAACCCAACCTGAGATCCGACGACGTTCGCATGCCCGGCCACGTGTTCCCACTGATGGCGCAGGAGGGCGGCGTGCTTCGGCGTGCCGGTCACACCGAGGCGGCCGTGGATCTCGCGCGGCTCGCCGGGCTGTACCCGGCGGGAGCGTTGTGCGAGGTGCTGCACACCGACGGCACGATGGCGCGGCTGCCGGAGCTCGTTCGCGTCGCGAACGACCACGACCTCAAGATCATCTCGATCGCCGACCTGATCGAGTACCGGCGGCGTCGGGAGCAGCTCGTGGATCGCACTGCCGAAGCGGTCATCCCCACGGAGCACGGCGAGTTCACGGCGTACACGTACGAGAGCCTCGTCGACGGGCGCGTTCACGTCGCGCTCGTTCTCGGCGAGGTGGGGGACGGTGAGCGGATCCTCGTCCGCGTCCACTCGGAATGCCTCACCGGTGATGTGTTCGCGTCGCTCCGATGCGACTGCGGCGAACAGCTCCGCTCCGCGGTCGAGCAGATCGGTGAGGACGGTCGCGGCGTCGTTCTGTACATACGAGGCCACGAGGGCCGCGCGATCGGCCTCACCCACAAGCTCCGGGCGTACCAGCTCCAGGAGCGAGGCCGCGACACCGTCGAAGCGAACGTGGAGCTTGGGTTCCCTGCCGATCCGCGCGATTACGGCATCGGCGCGCAGATCCTCGTCGACCTCGGCGTTCGAAGCATGCGACTCCTCACGAACAATCCCTCCAAGCGCGCGGGCCTGGAGGGATACGGGCTGTCGATCGTCGAGCGCGTTCCGCTGGAGACGCACCCGAACGCGCGCAACATCGAGTATCTGCGGACGAAGCGCGAGAAGCTCGGTCACCTGCTCGACGGGCTCGAGGCCCTGGGCGCCGAGGAGGTCAGGTGAGGGAGATCCGCGGCGAGTTCCTGGCCCGTGGTCGGCGGTTCGCGCTCGTCGTCTCCAGGTTCAACGAGATCGTCACCGGCAAGCTGCTCTCCGGCGCGACCGAATGTCTCCGCGCGCACGGCGTCGACGAAGATGACCTGGTCGTCGCGTGGGTTCCCGGCGCCTTCGAGCTGCCGATTGCGGCTCGGCGTGCGGCGGCGTCCGGGTACGACGCCGTGATCTGTCTCGGCGCCGTGATCCGCGGCGAGACTGCGCATTTCGAGCACGTCGCCGGGCAGGCGGCAAACGGCATCCGAGCCGCCGCCGACGAGACCGGGGTGCCGGTCATCTTCGGCGTCCTGACGACCGATACGTTCGAGCAGGCGATGGACCGCTCGGGCGGAAAGCACGGGAACAAAGGCTGGGACGCGGCGATGGCGGCCATGGAGACGGCATCCGTGCTGGAGCAGTTCCCGAAGGAAGCGGACGGATGATCGTCGACAAGCCGTGGGGCAAGGTCGTCACCTACGCGCTCAACCAGCCGAGCTCCGTGCGTGTGATCACGGTCGAGTCCGGACAAGAGACGAGCGTTCACTACCATCAGATGCGCGACGAGATGTGGATCGTGCTCGACCCGGGATTGACCGTTCAGATCGGAAATAAGGTCGTCGAGGCGACGCCCGGCGAGGAGTTCATGGTCTCCGCCGAGACGACGCACCGCATCACCAACCATGGTGACGCTCGTGGGCGCGTGCTCGAGATCGCGTACGGGTACACGACCGAGGACGACACGCTCCGCCTCGAGGATGACTACGGACGCTCCCTCCAACCGGACTGGTGATGGCGTCGGGTGAGCCGTGAATTCCTCCGTTCCTCTGGCCGCTGAACGGATTGAGCGCGTGGAAAGGCCGTGCTAGGCTCCGCGCCGCCGACGCGCTCGGGCAGCGCGCGACGCGAGGCACGCAACAGGAGGCATCGGTTGGCAGAGCAGGGCACCGTCAAGTGGTTCAGCAACGAGAAGGGCTTCGGCTTCATCTCGCGTGAAGGTCAGGACGACGTGTTCGTTCACTTCTCCGCGATCCAGGGCGAGGGATACCGCTCGCTCACCGAGGGTCAGGCGGTCGAGTTCGACGTCGTCGACGGCCCCAAGGGCAAGCAGGCCGCCAACGTTCGGCCCGTCTAGATTCGGTACGCGCGGCGGCTCCGAACCTCGACACCCCCACGGACCCGCACCTATACTTTTCCGCAGCGGTTCGCCGTGTTCCACCGGAGGCACCGGGATGCGCCCGGTGCCTTTTCATCGGACGGGAGGTGATGCGGGGTCTCGGCTGATCCACGGATAAACGACCGGATCCGATCGGCGCAGGTGCGTCTGGTGGGTCCGGACGGAGCCCAGATCGGCATCGTCTCCACGCAGGAGGCGCTGCGGCAGGCCCAGGAGCTCGATCTCGACCTCGTCGAGGTCGCGCCGCAGGCGAACCCGCCCGTCGCGAGGATCATGGATTACGGCAAGTTCAAGTACGAGCGCGACATCCGCCTCAAGGAGGCGCGCAAGAAGCAGGCCAGGGTCGAGGTCAAGGAGATCAAGTTCCGGCCGAAGATCGACCCACACGACTACGAGACTAAGAAGGGTCA
Source organism: Actinomycetota bacterium (assembly GCA_035640355.1). NCBI lineage: Bacteria > Bacillati > Actinomycetota > Actinomycetota bacterium. Next base: position 14,356 of record DASQWI010000002.1, on the reverse strand, counting down.
CGTCGTCCGGTTCCTGAACGCGGGCGCGCGGGTCAAGGTGACGATCATGTTCCGCGGGCGAGAGATGGCCCACACGGAGCTCGGCCGACGGATCCTGGACAGGTTGGTCGGCGACCTGGGCGACATGGCCACGGTGGAGGCAACACCGAAGCAGGACGGACGCAACATGGTGATGGTGATCGCGCCGACGAAGAAGCACGCCGAGCAACGAAGCGCCGCGAGACCCGCGGCCGCACCGGCGCCCGTCGAATGATCCAGAGGGAACGAACATGAAACAGAAGACGCATCGGGCTGCTGCCAAGCGGTTCCGCATCACGCGGACGGGCAAGATCCTTCACCGCAAGGCGACCGGCAACCACATGCTGACGAAGAAGCGAAGCAACCGGCGACGCCGCGTCGAGGGGATGGCCTCGGTGACGGCAGAGCGCACGAACATCCGCCGGCTGCTCGGGAAGTAGGGGACGGATGGCACGCGTCAAGCGTTCGGTCCACGCCAAGAAGAAGCGCCGCGAGGTGCTTCGCAAGGCCAAGGGCTACTTCGGCTCCCGTTCGCGGCGGTACCGGATGGCCAAGGAGCAGCTGCTGCATTCCGGGCAGTACGCGTATCGCGACCGCCGTGACCGCAAGGGCCAATTCCGCAGGCTATGGATCGCCCGGATCGGTGCGGGCGCGCGCCAGAACGGGCTCTCGTACTCGCAGCTGATCCACGGGCTGCAGCGCGCCGGTGTCGAGCTGGATCGCAAGGCGCTCGCCGACCTCGCCGTCCACGACCCGGCGGCGTTTGCGCAGCTCGTTCAGACGGCTAGGGACGCGCTCGCCGCCTGAGCTCGACCGAGTCCCGGGAACGTGGCGACCGCTGCCGGTCGCGCGCGGGCGGCCCGTTAGGATTCCCCGTCGACAGCGGTTCGGCCCTGGGGAACGCGTGATCACCTCGATCCGAAACGAGCGGGTCGCCGCCGCGCTCCGCCTGAAGAAGCGGGCCTTCCGCGAACGCGAACGGTGCTTCCTGGTCGAGGGCGCGCAGGCCATCGGCGAGGCGCTCTCGAACCGACCCGGCATCATCAGGCTGTACCACTCCGACCCCGACCACCCGCTCGTCGAACGCGCTCATCGGTCCGGCGTCGAGCTCGTGCACGTGAGTGAGACGATCGTGGAGCGCCTGACGTCGACGGTGACACCCCAGGCGCTCGTCGGCATCGCGCCGTTCGTGGATCTCGAGCTCGCGTCGATCGGCGAGCCGGAACGGTGCGTCGCCGTGCTGCACGCTGTCCGAGATCCCGGCAACGCGGGGACCGTGGTGCGCTCCGCCGACGCAGCCGGCGCAGGGGGCATCGTGTTCACGTCGGAATCCGTCGATGTGTACAACCCCAAGACGGTGCGGGCGACCGCGGGGTCGCTGTTCCACCTGCCGATCGTTCGAGGCGTTGAGACGGATGCCGCGATCGCACTTCTGCGCGATCGCGGCATGCGGGTCCTGGCCATGGACGCGTCCGGGGACACCGACCTGTACGAGCTCGACCTGACCGATCCAGTGGCGTTCGTGTTCGGGAACGAGGCGTGGGGACTCCCGATGGAGATCGCCGAGCTCGCGGACGCGACCGTTCGCGTTCCGATCGCCGGACGCGCCGAGTCGCTGAATCTGGCCGCCGCGGCGACGATCTGCCTGTTCGAGTGGGCGAGACACCTGCGAGAGGGTCGTCGCGCCGTCCTGGAGACGATCGTCGCGGCCGCCGCGCACGACATCCGCTCGCCGCTCACCGCGATGAAGGGGTTCGGTCACGCGCTCGCGACGCGATGGGATCAAATGACCGAAGAGGACCGCACATTGATGCTGACGGGGATCGTCTACGACACCGACCGGCTGAACGCGATCCTCCGCCAGCTCGTCGACGCCGCGCGCCTGGCGGCCGGTTCGCTCGAGCTGTATCCGGAGCGAACGGACCTGGGCCGGCTCGTGCAGCAGGTCGCGGAGTCGCTCGGGCGTGACCCGGAGCACCCACCGATCGAGTGGAAGCACGGCGAGGTTGAGGCATTCGTCGACGGCGATCGGCTGCGGCTGGTGCTCGAGGCGTTCATCGAGTCGGTCGTGTGGTGGACCAACGACGGTCCCGTGTTCGTCGAGGCCGCCAAGCGTGACGGCCGGCTCGTCCTCACCGTGTCGCGGGGAGGGACCGACCTCCGGCAGGACGAGGCGGAGCGGCTCTTTCGGCCGCGGGCGCCGGGCGCCGGCACCGGGAGCAAGATCGGGTTGTTCGTCGCGCTCGGCATCGCCGAGGCGCAAGGAGGAACCGCGGAGGTCCGGGTGGACGATCGTCTGTCGTTCATCCTCGACGTGCCGGTCGCGATACAGGGGTTCTCGGACCGAAGCGACGGCTAGACTCGCCGGACCATGGACCCGAACGAGGCACGTTCGATCGCCGACGCCGAGCTCGAGCGCGGCCTCCGCTCGTTCGCCGCGGCGGGCTCGATCGACGAGCTCGAAGCGGCGAAGACCTCGTTTCTCGGGCGAAAGAGTCGGCTCTCAGACGTTCAGAGGTCAATTGGATCGGTGTCGCGCGACGAGCGCGGCGAACTCGGCAAGCGCGTCAACGAGGTGTTCGCCGACCTCCGGAGCGCATACGACGGGCGTCGAACCGAGCTCGAGCTGGCTTCCGGCTCAGCGATCCTCGACGCCGATGCCGTCGACGTGACGCTTCCCGGCAGACGACCCCGCCCCGGATCGCTCCATCCACTCACGCTGGTCGAGCAGCGAATGGTCCAGGTCTTCACTCGGATGGGCTACCGCGTCGCGGAGGGGCCCGAGGTCGAGGACGAATGGCACAACTTCGAAGCCCTCAACATCCCCGCCGATCACCCCGCCCGTACGTTGAAGGATTCGCTGTACGTCGACGTCGATGCGCTGCTGCTGCGGACCGAGACGAGCGCGGTGCAGATCCGAACGATGCAATCGCAGGAGCCCCCGGTGTACATCGTGGCCCCCGGGCGCGTGTACCGGCGCGAGGCGCACGATGCGACGCACAGCTCGGTGTTCCATCAGTTGGAGGGGCTTGCCGTCGACGAAGGCATCACCTTCGCGGATCTGAAGGGGACGCTCCACGCATTTGCGAAGGAGATGTTCGGATCGGACGTGCGCGTCCGGATGAAGCCCGACTACTTCCCGTTCGTCGAGCCCGGATGCGATCTCGCGGTGTCCTGCTTCGTGTGTGGAGGTACGGGGTGCTCGGTCTGCGGCAACGGATGGCTCGAGCTCCTCGGCGCCGGCATGGTGCATCCGAAGGTCCTGGAGAACGGTGGCTACGACTCGGAGCGGTACACGGGATTCGCGTTCGGGATCGGGATCGAGCGCGTGGCGATGCTCCTATACGGCGTGAACGACCTGCGTCTGTTCACCGAGGGCGACGTCCGGTTCCTCCAGCAGTTCGAGGGCGCAGCGTGAAGATCTTCGTCCCGTGGCTGCGCGATCTGTGTCCGACGGAGCTCGACGCCGAGGAGCTCGCGGAGCTCCTCACCAGCAAGGGCGCCGAGGTCGAATCGATCGACCGGCCCTGGCGTGGGCTCTCCGGCGTGGTTGTCGCCCGCGTCGTCGAGGTGCGGGATCACCCCAACAGCAACACGCTCTGCATGGCGCGCGTGCAGACAGGCTCCGGAGAGCTCGAGGTCGTCGTGGGCGTCCGGAACATGCAGCCGGGCGATCTGGTGCCGCTCGCGCCGCCGGGGTCGCGGGTGCCGTCGTTGCCTCAGCCGCTGGGGGCGCGAGAGATCCGTGGCGTCGTGTCGAACGGAATGCTGTGCGCGCCGGACGAGCTTGCCATCTCGCCTTCACACGATGGAATCCTGATCCTGCCGGCGGACCTCGAGCCGGGAGCGGACGTCGCAGCGACGTTCGGCCTCTCCGGTGAGGTCCTCGACGTGGAGGTCACGCCGAATCGGGGGGACCTTCTCTCGGTCATCGGGGTCGCCAGGGAGGTCGCGGCGGCGACGGGTACGCCGCTCGTCGCGCCGAACGCCCGCGTCGACGAGGCCGACGAAACCGTCGAGGGCGTGGCGACCATCGACATCCAGGACCTCGACCGGTGCCCGCGGTATCGGGCGCGGATCCTGCGCGACGTCCGGCACGTCACCGCGCCGATCGCCGCGCAGGCGCGACTCACCGCGTCCGGGATGCGGCCGATCTCCGCGGCCGTCGACGCGACGAACTACGCCATGCTCGAGATCGGACAGCCGCTCCACCCGTTCGACCTGTCACTGCTGAAAGGACCGGGCATCGTGGTCCGTCGCGCAAGGCAGGGCGAACGCATGATCACCCTCGACGGTGTCGAGCGGACGTTCACCGACGACGACCTGTTGATCTGCGACGCGGAGCGGCCGGTCGGCGTCGGAGGCGTGATGGGAGGGGAGCTCGCGGAGATCTCGCCATCGACGACCGACGTCCTGCTCGAAGCCGCTTCGTTCCAGCGTGAGGGGATCCAGCGGACGAGACGCCGCCTTGCGCTCTCGACGGAGGCGTCGACGCGGTTCGAGCGCGGCGTCGATCCCGAGGCCGTGGTGATGGGAGGGGACCGTGCGTGCCGGCTGATGGTCGAGTGGTGCGACGCCTCGGTGCTCCGCGGAGCACTCGACGAGGGCGACGCGCCGAGACGGCGATGGGTCTCGATGCGGGCGTCCCGCTCATCGGCGATCATCGGATACGAGGTTTCCGTGTCCGACGCCGAGGCCGTCTTCGATCGGCTGGGGATGACGCACGAACGAGCGGATGAGGACACGATCCGCGTCGAGGCCCCCGGGTACCGCTTCGACCTGGAACGCGAGGTCGATCTCATCGAAGAGGTCGTGCGCGTCCAGGGGTACGACCGCGTCGGCTCGACGCTTCCCGCGATCAGGCAGCCGGGCGGCGTTCCCGAGCGATACGCGTTCGTCGATCGGATCCGCCGCGCGATGGCCAGCGCCGGGCTTCGCGAGGTACGCCCGATGCCTTTCCTCTCCGACAAGGAACTCCGGCTGTTCGGAGACGGAGACGCCGTTCGGATCACCAACCCCTTGCAGGCGGATGACGGGCTGTTGAGAACGCAGCTCCTCCCGGGACTGCTTCGGGCTGCCAGGCGGAACACGTACCGCCAGGTGCGGCAGGTCGCGATCTTCGAGGTGAGCCCCCGCTTCCGCCTCGTCTCAGGCGCGGTGGACGAACGGCCGAGCGTCGCGTTCGTGATGACCGGAAGCGCCGACGAGTCATGGCACACCGCGCGACGCGAGTTCGACGTCTTCGACGCGAAAGGCGTCGTCGAGGAGCTCCTTGCGGCGGTCGGGGTCACGTGGACAGCGGGTATGCGAGCGGGTGCGCCATTCCATCCGGGAAGGTCCGCGCACGTCGTTGTCGGCTCGAAGACGGTCGGCGTGTTCGGCGAGCTGCACCCGTCGGTCGCGGCCGTGTTCGATCTCACGGGGCGGGTCGCCGTTGGTGAGCTCGACGTCGATGCGATCGCCGACCGCGCGACGGCCATGCCTCAGGTGAGCGACGTGCCACGCTTCCCGCCGGTCCGCCGCGACATGGCGTTCGTCGTCGACGCTTCGACGCCAGCCGGTCGATTGCATGCGGCGCTCGACGAAGCGGGCGGCGACCTCGTCGACTCGGTCGTCCTGTTCGACGTGCACGCGGGGCCGCCACTGCCCGATGGCAAGAAGAGCCTGGCCTTCTCGGTCGACCTTCGGGCCTCGGATCGGACCCTCACCGACGCGGAAGCCAACGAAGTCGTAGTCGCGATCGCCCAGCGGCTGGGGCGCGATTTCGGCGCCGAACTGCGCTCGTCGTAGCCCGTCCGAGCGGCGGAAACCGGCCGGGGCATAGACTTGTCCGATGCAACGCGACGTCCTTTCCGTCGATGACCTCTCATCCGAGGAGGTCACGCGCGTCCTCGACCTCTCCCAGAAGGTCAAGGCGCATCCGGGCGATTACGGCGACGCGCTCAAGGGCCGCTCCGTCGCGCTGATCTTCGAGAAGCCGTCCACCCGGACACGGGTGTCGTTCGAGCTCGCCGTGGCCGCGACCGGAGGGCACGCCGTGACGCTCTCGGCATCCGAGCTGCAGCTCGGGCGGGGCGAGACGATCGAGGACACGGGCCGCGTTCTATCGCGCTACGTCGACGCGATCGTCCTTCGCACGTTCGAGCAGGAGCGGCTGGAGGTACTCGCGCGCGCCGCGTCGGTTCCCGTGATCAACGCGCTCTCGGACTTCGAGCATCCGTGCCAGTGCTTGGCTGATCTGCTCACGATCCGCGAGGTCAAGGGCGAGCTCGCGGGTCGAACGCTGACGTTCCTCGGCGACGGCAACAACGTCGCGCACTCGCTGCTGCTCGGCGGGGCGAAGACAGGGATGAACGTTCGCGTCGCCACCCCGCGCGGGTTCGAGCCCATTCCGTTGATCGTCCAGCGCGCCACCGAGATCGCATCGGAGACCCGGGGGAGCGTCCTCACGACGCACGAGGCACGTGAGGCGTGCGCGGGGGCCGACGTCCTGTACACGGACGTGTGGGCGAGCATGGGACAGGAGTCAGAGGCGAGCGAGCGGGCGCTCGTGTTCCAGGCGTATCAGCTCGACGCCGAGAAGGTGTCGCTGGGACGACCGGACGTCACCGTGCTGCACTGTCTTCCCGCGCACCGCGGCCACGAGATCACCGCCGAGGTGATCGACGGTCCGCATTCGGCGGTGTGGGATCAGGCCGAGAACCGTCTGCACACGCAGAAGGCGCTGCTGCTCTGGCTCCTCGGCGCCGCCTGAACGAGGGCTGACGGTGCCGCGCGCGAACGACGCGGTCGAGGCCGTGCTCCTGGAGTACGCCGACCTGCTGGCGATCCTTTCCGAGGACAGGTTCAAACCGCGTTCGTACGAGAAGGCCGCGCGCGCCGTCGGCGGGTACCACGCCGACATCGGGACGCTCGAGCTCGCTGAGATCCTGAAGATCCCCAACGTCGGCAAGTCGATCGCCGAGAAGATCCAGGAGTTCCTGCGCGAGGGCACATTCGAGACACTGGAGGGGCTCCGCGCGAAGATCCCGCCGGGCGTTCGAGACATCATCGCCGTCCCCGGCGTGGGACCAAAGAAGGCGATGATCCTGTACCAGGACCTGGGTATCGCGAACATCGACGACCTTCGCGCGGCCGTCGAGAGCGGCCGGATCGCCGAGCTGAAGGGGTTCGGCGCCCGGACCGAGTCGAACATCCGTCGTGGCCTCGAGCGGCTCCAGCAGCAGACCGGTCGCGCCATCGTCTCCGTGGCTATGGATCTCGCTGAGGACCTCATCGAGCGCATCAGCTCAAGCGTCGACGTCGAGCGGATCGACCACGCGGGATCACTCCGCAGGATGCTCGAGACGATCGGCGACGTCGATCTCCTCGTGGCGAGCGACGACCCGGTGCCGGTGATGGATGCCTTCACCGGCATAGGCATCGTCGAACGCGTCCTCGCCAAGGGCGAGGCCAAGTCGAGCGTGCTGACGCGGCAGGGGCTCCAGGTCGACCTCCGCGTTGTCCCCGATGAGGCGTGGGGTGCCGCGATGATCTACTTCACCGGGTCCAAGGCGCACAACATCCGCATTCGCGAGATGGCAGTTCGCAAGGGCCTGAAGCTGAACGAGTACGGGCTCTTCGACGCGAAGTCCGGCACGCTGATCGTCGCCGAGACGGAGCAGGAGGTGTACGAGCGACTCGGCCTCCCGTGGATCCCTCCGACGATGCGCGAGGACCGGGGCGAGGTGGAGGCCGCGCTCGATGGTTCCCTCCCCGACGTTGTGACGCAGAAGCAGCTTCGCGGGGACCTCCATACACACACGAACCTGACCGACGGGCTCGCGTCTCTCGAGCAGATGCTCGAGACGGCATCGGCGATGAAGTACGCGTACTACGCGGTGACCGATCATGCACCGAACCTGTTCATGCAGCGGATGACGGACGAGAAGATGCTCGCCCAACGGGAGCGGGTGCGGAAGCTCCAGCCCAAGTACCCGAAGATGACCCTGCTCCACGGTACGGAGCTGAACATCGACCCCGAGGGCAATGTCGACTGGGGACCCGAGTTCCTCGACGGGTTCGAGGTGCGAGTCGCGTCCGTGCACTCGATGTTCGGACAGTCGAAGGACGAGATGACCAGGCGCATCGTCCGGGCGATGGAGAACCCATACGTGAACGTGATCGGCCACCCCACCACGCGCAAGATCAATCAGCGACAGCCCGTCGAGTTCGACTTCGACGAGGTCTTCGCGGCCGCCGCGCGGACGGGGACGGCCCTCGAGGTGAACGCCTACCCCGACCGGCTCGATCTCAACGACGAGCACATCATGTGGGCCAAACGCTACGGCGTGAAGTTCGCCGTGGACACGGACTCACACGCGACCACGCACCTCGACCACATGCGGTATGGCGTCGCCATGGCGCAGCGCGGGTGGCTGACGAAGGACGACGTGATCAACGCGTGGCCGCTGGGCAAGTTGCGGACGTTCCTGCGGAAGGGCCGGTGAGGCTGGGCGGCAGATTGCCGCGATCGTTCTTCGCGCGGCCCTCGACGGAGGTGGCGCCCGACCTGCTCGGGCGGGTCCTCGTCCGAGTCCTTCCCGACGGCACGCGTCTCGCCGCACGCTTGGTCGAGGTCGAGGCCTACGGGCCGAACGACCCCGCAAGCCACGCGTTCCGCGGTCCGACCCCGCGCAACGTGCTGATGTTTGGCCCGCCCGGCCACCTGTACGTGTACTTCACCTACGGCATGCACTTCTGCTCGAACGTCGTCACCGGCGCCGATGGTGTGGGGAGCGCCGTGCTTCTTCGTGCCGGTGAACCGCTCGAGGGCATCGAGGCGATGGCGGAGCGCCGAGGCGTCGACGCGCCGACGTTGCTCTGCTCCGGCCCGGGACGGCTGACCCAGGCCATGGACATCTCGCGGCCGGAGAACGGCGCCGATCTCGTTCGCGGTGCTTCGGTGCAGCTTCGGAAGGGCGATCCCGTTGCACCTCGATCGATCGCGCGGAGCACGCGCGTCGGCGTGACCGTCGGTGCGGAGCGCCGGTGGCGCTTCTACGAGGCTGCAAGCGCCTTCGTGTCGCGCGGACGACTGTCGGTCCCGGAAGCGGTCAGGGGTTCGCGTAGATCGTGACGGTCGATCCCGAGGGGGCCTCGCCGGTCGGCGACTGCGCCCAGACGACGCCCGGGCGCGTGTCACACCCGGGGTCGCATCGCTCGCGAACCACCGCGACCTCGAAACCTTCATGACGAAGCCTGGCCGACGCCGCGCCCTCCTGAGTGCCGACGACGTTCGGAACCGCAACCGTCTCGGGCTGGGAATCTCCGCGTGCGACCGTGATCGTCACCGTTCCGGTTTGGACCAGGCGGCCGCCACCCGCCGGCTCCTGATCGACCACCGCGCCCTCCGGCTGATTCGACCCGTTGGTGTACTCGACAGCGACGTTGAATCCAGAGCCGCGTAACGTCGAGATCGCCGCGTCTTTCTGCAGACCGACGACCGATGGGATCACGAGCTGCTGGTACGAGTCCGGTTCGTCGCAGACCTCCATCTCCGGCTCCGAACCCGCCGCGTACTGCACCGTGTCGACCACCTGCGGCGGTGTGTACTCGTTGGCGAGACACCCGCGCGAGACGTCGACACGTAACGTGACGTAGTTCACCACTGGCGCGATGGGGAACTCCCGTTCGGGCATGTTCGCCGTCGCGGCGACCATGAACGCGCGCCAGATCAGCGCGGGCCACGTTCCGCCGTACACGATCGAGATGCGCACGTTGCCGCAGCACATCGGGATCTGCCCCTGGGGGAACCCGATCCACACGGCCGTGGTGAGTTGCGGAACCGAGCCGACGAACCAGGCGTCGCTCGCGTTCTGCGCGGTTCCCGTCTTGCCGAACTGCGGCCTTCCGATGTTCGCGGCGGTGCCGGTCCCCGACGTCACGGTTCCCTTCAGGATGTCGACGGCCTCTTGCGCGATCGCGGGCTCGACGGCTTCCTGCGGGTTCGGCCGAGCGTGGTAGAGAAGCTCGCCGTCGCGCGTCGTGATCGAGATCACCGGCGTCGGCTGCACGTGCAGTCCGGTATACGCGAGGGTCCCGAACCCCGACGCCATCTCGAGCGTGCTGACCTCGTTCACGCCGAGGACGGCCGACGGCACCGGCGCGAGCGGCGTATTCGGCTCGGTCGTCCGCGGGCAGCACCGGATCCCCATGCGAACGGCCGCCTCGACGGTGCGCTCCGCGCCGACATACGCGTTGCCGCCGCCCATCTCTGCGAGCAGGTTCGCGTACGCGATGTTGACGGAGTTCCGCGTCGCGCTGTCGAGCGTGATCGTTCCGTACCCGCTGCCCTCCGCGTTCTTGGGCTGCCAGAACGTGCCGTCGTGGAGCGGGATGCTCGCCGACGAGCCGTTGAGCGTCGTGTTCCGCGTGAGGCCGCTCTCGAGCGCCGCGACGAGAGCGAACGGCTTGAACGCCGAGCCCGCCTGCCGCCCGGTGCTGCCTCCCGTGGCGAGGTTGATCCTGGAGAACCGATCAGTGGCGTCCCAGTAATCACGACCGCCAACCATGGCGCGGACGTAGCCGGTGCGCGGGTCGAGCGCAGTGAGCGCTGAGTACGGATCGCTCGGGGACGTCAGGACGGACTCGATCGCGCGTTCCGCGGCCGCCTGCATATGCGGATCCAACGTCGTGACGATCCGAAGACCTCCCTTGAACAGCAGGTTGTACCGCTCCTCCTGCGTCTCGCCGAAGCGAGGGTTCGACAGGAACCACTCCTTGACGTAGTCGAGGAAGTACGGCCCGATGTACGGCTTGCCGTCGTCCTCGTTCATGTTGAGCTCGACGCGAGCTCGCCGTGCCCGCTCGTAGTGGGCCGGGCCGATCATCTGTAGGTCGAACATCCGCGTGAGGACGCGGTTCCGCCGGTTGTGGGCGCGACCCTCGTGCGTGACCGGGTCGTACGTCACCGGGGCAGCGATCATGCCGGCGAGGAGCGCCGATTCGCCGAGCGTTAGATCCAGCGGCTCCTTGTCGAAGTAGGTGCGCGCCGCGGCCATGACGCCGTACGCGCCGTTGCCGAAGTAGATCGTGTTCAGATACTTGGTGAGGATCTGTTCCTTCGTGAATCGGTGCTCCATCTGCCAGGCCAGGTACGCCTCGTTGATCTTCCGGTTCAACGTGGTCTCGTCGCTCAGATAGACCTGCTTCACGAGCTGCTGCGTGATCGTGGACCCGCCCTCCACGACGCGGCCGCTCGTCGCGTCGATGTATGCGGCCCGAAGCAGGGCACGGAGATCGAGGCCCGCGTGGTCGTAGAACCGCTGGTCCTCGATGGCGATGACGGCGTTGCGGACGACGTCGGGGATGCGCCGCGCGCGCACGACCACGCGGTCTTCGCCGGCGTGGAGCCGGGTGATCAGCTGGCCGTTCGAGGCATAGACGAACGAGGTCTGTGGCAGCTCGGCCGCATCCTGGCGTGCCTCTCGCAGCGTCGGGAGGTCGCAGGCCGTGGCGACCAGTAGGACCAACAGCGCGGTCGCGCCGAACCGCGTCGTGAACGCCACTCCCAACGGTCGGCTGTACTTGGTGGCGTGCGCCCGATGACGCCCACCGAACGGGGTCGTCCAGAAGGTACCGGCCATGGGACAGAAATCTTCCCACGGCGCCGAAGTTCACACTGCTAGCATCGCCACGCGCATGGAGGGGCGGGGGCCCAAGAAGTGAGCGAACGGGAGCAATCGAATGTCCCCCCCGCTCGAAGGGCTCCATCAGACCTCGATGCGCTCCTCGCCGGACCAGCAGAGGTCATTCCCGAGAGCGGTCTCGAGGTCAAGCTCGCGCTGGGCCGGCCGCTTCGCGTCAAGCTCGGCCTCGATCCGACCGCCAGCGAGGTGACGCTCGGATGGGCGGTCGTGCTGCGCAAGCTTCGGCAGTTCCAGGACGCCGGTCACACCGCCGTCCTGATCGTCGGCGACTTCACCGCGCGCCTCGGCGATCCGTCGGGAAGAACGGAGACCCGCCCGCGCCTCGGCAGGGACACCGTGCGGGCGTACGCGGAACGACTGCTCGACCAGTTCTGGGTCATCCTCGACCGCGATCGAACGGAGGTCCGTTCGAACTCGGAATGGCTCGAGCCGCTCGGAATGGAAGAGATCCTCGGCCTCACGTCCTCGTACACCGTCGCGCGCATGCTCGAGCGCGACGACTTCGCGAAGCGCTACGCAGACGGTAGGCCGATCTCGATCATGGAGTTCCTCTATCCGCTGCTGCAGGGGTACGACTCCGTGGCGGTTGAGGCCGACGTCGAGCTCGGAGGGAACGACCAGCGGTTCAACCTGCTCGTGGGTCGAGACCTCCAGCGCGAGTTCGATCAGGAACCGCAGGTCGCGCTCACCATGCCGCTTCTCGTGGGGACCGATGGTGTCCACAAGATGAGCCAATCGCTCGGCAACTACGTCGGGATCACCGAGCCGCCTGACGCGATGTTCGGCAAGCTCGTTCGGGTGCGGGACGAGCTCATCGCCGAGTACCGGCGACTGACGCTCGACTTCTTCCGCGACCCGGCCGAGTCACAGCGCGTCGAGGTGGCCCTTTCCTCGGGAGAGCGCGTTCCATGGGACGAGAAGCGGCGATTGGCGCGCGAGGTCGTCGACCTCTACCACGGCGAGGGCGCCGGCGACCGGGCACAGGCGGAGTTCGACCGCGTCCACAAGGAAGGAGCGGTTCCGGACGAGGTCCGCGACGTGGTCGTCCCCCGCTCGGCGCTCATCGTGACGAAGAAGGACGGCGTCACCGTCCTCGATCGAGCGGCGCTGCTGACGACGCTCGGCCTGGCGGAATCGAAGTCCGCCGCGCGCCGGCTGTTCGAGCAGGACGGGGTCCGAATGGGGGGGACCGTCGTCAAGGATCCTGAGATTCGCGTCGACGTCCCCGGCCTGCGCGCGGAGGACGCCCTCGCCGAGCTCGAGGGGTCCGTGTGGCAGGTGGGGAGGCGCCGTTTCGCCAGGGTGGCCGGCTTCTCGTGATCGCCGGAGCGGGACAGCTACGGCGCTGGTAGCATTGCTTCAAAGCAGAACGACTCGTCGTCGACACGCCGGCGCGCAACCCGGGATTCGGCGTCCGGTTGACGGATGGAGCGACCGCTCGTAGGCTGATCGGTCGGCGCGACTCCATCTGGACACTCCATGAGTCGCCGCGCGCACCTTGAGAACTGAACAGTGTGCCAAAAGCCAGTGCGTTTTCCCCGTCGAGGGAAGGACGCGTCTTTTTTTGGGCGTCCAGACTTTGACGGTCGTACGGAGACAGCAACGGATCCACAGGAGGCCGAGCCGGGAGTGCTACCCGGCGAGGTCGACTCTCACATCGAACCCAAAGGGCGGCTCCATCCGAACAGGTGGATGCCGAACGATGGTTCTCTACGGAGAGTTTGATCCTGGCTCAGGACGAACGCTGGCGGCGTGCCTAATACATGCAAGTCGAGCGGGAACCTCGGGAGGGGTAACCCTTCCGAGGGGAGAGCGGCGAACGGGTGAGTAACACGTGGGCAACCTGCCCCGGACACCGGGATAACTCAGGGAAACCTGGGCTAATACCGGATCCCTCGGCGTGATCGCATGGTCGTGCCGGGAAAGCTCCGACGGTCCGGGATGGGCCCGCGGCCTATCAGCTTGTTGGTGGGGTAACGGCCTACCAAGGCGGCGACGGGTAGCTGGTCTGAGAGGACGGCCAGCCACACTGGGACTGAGACACGGCCCAGACTCCTACGGGAGGCAGCAGTAGGGAATCTTGCGCTAATGCGCGAAAGCGTGACGCAGCGACGCCGCGTGCGGGATGAAGGCCCTCGGGTCGTAAACCGCTTTCGGCAGGGACGAAGCGAAAGTGACGGTACCTGCAGAAGAAGTCCCGGCTAACTACGTGCCAGCAGCCGCGGTAACACGTAGGGGACGAGCGTTGTCCGGATTCATTGGGCGTAAAGCGCGCGTAGGCGGCTCGGAAAGTCGGTCGTGAAATCCTGGGGCTCAACCCCGGAACTGCGTCCGATACTCCCGAGCTGGAGGCAGGTAGGGGAGATCGGAATTCCTGGTGTAGCGGTGAAATGCGCAGATATCAGGAGGAACACCGGTGGCGAAGGCGGATCTCTGGGCCTTGCCTGACGCTGAGGCGCGAAAGCTAGGGGAGCGAACAGGATTAGATACCCTGGTAGTCCTAGCCGTAAACGTTGGGTGCTAGGTGTGGGCGGATATCGACCCCGTCCGTGCCGAAGCTAACGCATTAAGCACCCCGCCTGGGGAGTACGGCCGCAAGGCTAAAACTCAAAGGAATTGACGGGGGCCCGCACAAGCGGCGGAGCATG